>JBAZNZ010000011.1 GCA_041648975.1 Candidatus Omnitrophota bacterium
GTGGCCAGGACCGGGAAGCTCAATTCGACATCTTCGGCTACGGTCTTTGCTCCGATATCGCCTAATACCGGGGCGCGGTTGACGTTGTTGACGGTGATGGTGACATTTTCTGTATCTGTACCGGTGCCGTCTGAGATCGTAAAGGTAAGCGTATAATCTTTTGTCTGTGATGTGCCCGCGGCGTCATAACCGGGGATCCATGAGAAAGTCATTGTGCCGGCATCGAAAGTCGCCCCACCTGGTAAATTTGCCGCCGAATATGCTATCGGGTCATTGTCCGCGTCGCTGCCTGAAATCGTGAAGCTAAGCGCCTGGCCTTCATCGATGCTCTGAGCGCCAATTGGATCGATGACCGGCAGATAACCGACGTATATCGCTATGTCTTCCGTATCTGTCAACACTCCGTCCGGAGAATCATCCGTAACTACAAAATGAACGTTCTCATAGGTGCCGGGAAACGCGGGCGTCCATGTAAATACACCTGTGTTCGGATCAAGAGCGGCGCCAACGGGCAGGTTCGTGCATGTATATGTGACATCATCCGCGTCCGGATCAGTAGAAGAGAGCGTGAATGTCAACGGCATAGTCTCATCTATCAACTTATTGCCTATAGGACTAAGGACAGGCGAACGATTGACGTTATTTACTATGATAGAGATGGTTTCAGGATCGGACAGGTCGCCGTCGGAAGCAGTAAAAGTTATGTTCTCATAAAGCGCTGCTTGTTCATAGGTTGGTGTCCAGTTGAACGCCCCTGTTTCGGAGTCGAAGGCCGCGCCGTCCGGCAAATTCTCTACGTAATAGGTGATCGTCTGGCCGTCAGGATCCGTAGCTGATACTGTAAAAGCCAGAGCCTGGACCTCATCGACCGTCTTATTGCCTATCGAATTAAGGACAGGCGGACGATTGACGTTATTGACCGTGATCGGAAAATCCTGAGCAACTATATTAACACCGTCAGTCACCTCGAAACGTATGGAATAGTCGCCTGCCTGGTCGTAATCCGGCGTCCATATAAAGGTCCCGCTGTTCCCGACTGAAGTAAAATTAGCATGGTCCGGCACATTAACCGCCGACAAAGTCAGAGGATCTCCGTCTTCATCGCTCGCGGCTAGGTCTACGGCCAGCGTATCGTCTTCATTTATAGAATTAGCGCCTTCTATGTTAAGGAACGGCAGCGTGTTCACGTTATCGACCGTGATCGTTATATCTTCAGAAACTACATTTACACCGTCAGTTACTTCAAAGTGGACGTTCGGGTAGACGCCTGCGCTCTGGTAGTCTGTATCCCATGTAAATGCCCGGTCTGCAGGGAAAAAGTTTCCACCCGGCAAATTTGACGCGGAATACGTAAGCACATCTCCGTCCTCATCAGTAGCCGATATGTCAAAGCTCAATGTATTAGGCTCGTTCACGACCATATCGCCGATGCGCTCAAGGACAGGCACAGTGTTCACATTATTGACCGTAATCGTTATATCTTCCGCGTAGACATCGAAGCCATCCGTCACCTCAAAATGGACATTGTAATAATTGCCTGCCTGTTGATAAGTCGGCAGCCAGGAAAAGACGCCATTGGTAAAAGTCGCGCCTGAAGGAAGATTGTCCGCGGAATATGTAAGAACATCGTTATCAGCGTCCGTTCCGGTCGGCCCGATTTCAAGCAGTAAATTTTCATCTGTAGACTGGTCGCCGATAGGATCCAGGACCGGAGGCGTGTTGATACGGAACGCGGCGTTAGAATTGTCAAAGGTTGTCCCGGTATGTTCCTTTACCTTAATAAGACAGTTTGCGCTCGGCATATACGGCACAGTGACATTCTCGGTGCCGTCGTTTATCGTATCCGTTACTATGTTCATCCATGAAGCGCCGTTATTGACGGAAAGCTTGATATCGACGTTTCCGACATCTCCCGTGCTGGTCCATTCTATAGTCTGAGTCGCGCCCGGCGAAACAACCTCTCCTCCGTTCGGATAAGTGACGGTTATAGATTTATCGTCGGCGGACGCCTGACAGGCAAACCCAAAAGATAGCGCAAAAAATATACCGGCAAACAGAACCGCTTTTAATCCGGACCAATTCCTCAAAGCCTTCATGACGCCTCCTTTAATTTTTTACAAAAATGTACTTATTAAATATTAAAATTTAAGACATAAAAAATCCCCAATAGCGTCAAGCAAAACATTTTTGCTACTATTGGGGATCGATGGTGCTGTTTCCAAATTTTCCGTTCCGTTCAGGTTGTTTCCCGAGTTATGTAGGTTGATGATAACATTTAAGTGGAACTAAGTCAACTGAAAAAAACTAACTTTTTTATTCCTTACAGGCCGATTTTTGGAATGCCGTCCCGACGGAGATTTAAAGTACCCCGTCGGTGGAAATTGACTTAACCATTGCAAACCTACGAGGTGTGATTACTCAAACCCGTCACACCTCGTAGGTTATTCCAAGTTAAAACCTCGTAGGTTGCCTTTGCGGTATAACTGATAGGCATCCTACGAGGTTAAACATAGATCATTGGTTAACTGCAGGTACCTTAGCTTTGCGCAGGAATTCGGCGCAGTCTTCGGGGACCGAGGAATTGATGAAGATCCCGGAGCCGAGCTCGAACCCGGCAGGCTGGGATATCCTGGGGATGACATTTATATGCCAGTGGAAATGCTGGTCGCCCTTCTCTTTGACCGGTATCGAACGGATGGTGTAATTGAAATCGGGGTTGCCGAGCGCCGAATAGAGCTTGCCCAGCACCGTCTTCAGGTGGCGCGACAGGTCGGCTATCTCCGCCTCATTTATCTCATCGAAAGACGTAGTATGACGCCGCGGGACGATCCACATCATAAAAGGCATTGCCGCCGCGTAAGGGACGAACGTCACGAACGAATCAGTCTCCAGGACAAGCCGGGCCTTTTCCGACAATTCCTGTTTCAGGATGCCGCAGAACATGCATTCGCCGGTGATATCGCTGTATCTGGTCGCCTGCTCTACCCGCGTCCTGATAGCGGGCGGCACTATCGGGGTGGCGACGAGCTGGGAATGGGCGTGCGCCTGGGAACTGCCTGCCTGCGCTCCGTGGTTCTTAAAGATTATTATGGACTCGATGCCGCCCATGCGCTGGATAGCCTCATAACGGTCCTTATACATCCTGATGATGTCGAAAACCTCCTCGTCCTTCATAAAAGGTATGGTCATGTTATGGCGCGGGTGCTCTACCAGGACCTCGTGGACGCCGAAACCGTTGATAAAGTGGTGCGGGCCGTCGAGCGTCCGCGTCCTCTCCAGCGCCGGGGAGAGCGCCGGGAACTTATTGTATACCGCGCGCACCTTCCAGCTTGAGCCGTCCTTTACGCGAAACGTCTCGTCTTTACAGTCTCCTTCGTTGCCGGCGCAGAACGGGCAAGCCGCCTCATATGCAGGAAGCTCGACGGCAACGCCTTTGGCCTTTTTGAAGTCCGAAGGCCGCTTAGCCCTTTCACGCGCTATTATCACCCAGTCGCGCGATATCATGTTATATCTTAATTCCGACATCCATTACCTCCAGCGCCTTTTATTGTTCGAGAGAGCAATGGTTTCTTATAGGCGAATCGAGAACTTCTTCATATCGGTTCTTCTCGACCCTTCGACTTCGCTCAGGGTCGATACCGAGCTTTTGTCGAGGTATCGACGCGCCAGAGTTAAATTAGAGCTTGCTCGAAGAATAAATGGTGCTACTTCTTGAATAGCGATTTTAGCGAATTGATCGTATCGTTGATGTCTTCGCTCTGTCCGGAGGCGTCCGCCGAAGATACCCCTTCCGCGTTTTTGTCGCCGCTGCCCTTATTGATCAGCTTTTTCAACGCGTCGATCCCCTTTTTCTTTAACTTCTCCCCAATGTCGGTGATATACGGCTTCACAAGCTTCATGAGCGACTCCTGGAAACCGCCGAATTCCGGCTTCTCGACTGTGCCGGTAATATTGAATTTCAGTTCCGCGGGATTTATCATATTAAGCGCGTCGATTATCACTCCGACAGGCACAATGCCGACGGCCGTCGCGCCGGCGCCTTTCTGTTCCAGCAGATGGTTCTTCAGCTTTATATCATTGCGTGAATCTATGGAGTCGCCGCGTATGTTTGTCTTCGACCTCATCGTAAGAGCGCCCTTTTTTACCTTAACGGGTAATGAATCCTCATAAATAAACCGGACCGCGTCGAGGTCGATGTCATCGAGCTCGACGTCAAGGCGGACATTCCCGGACGGCGCGCCGGAGCCTTTAGAGAAGAAGATATTGAACTTGCCGGCGGATGATCCTCCCCTATTTACAACGCCTCTAAATTCCACAAGGTCCAGGGCCATCCCGTTCTCCGGGTCATACTTCAGCCCTCCCAGACGGACCTTCGCGCGCTCTACCTCTACCTTCTGTCCGCCTTCGGCTTCGATGTTAACGCGGCCGTTATCTATCGTAAGGTTCCTTATCTCGAAAAGATAGAGGTCCTTCTGCGTCTTGAAACGGACTAGCCTTCCTTTCGGAAGTTCTTCAACCGTCTTAGTCACCTTCCTGGCGCGGGCAGCCGCTTCCCTGGCCTTCTCCCGGGCCTCCCCGGAAGAGCGGCTCTTCACCATCTCGCATGCCTTACCAAACCAGTCCTTCTTCTTCATGGCAAGCTGCCACGCGCTCTCGCCGGGCGCGGCCTCTTTCTTCGCCAGCCGCTCGACATTAAAAGAACCGTCAGGCTCGCCGACCAGGTCTATCTCCGCGCCGCTCATGCGCATGTTCGAGAAGACGATCTGCCGCCTAAGTAGCGCTAACGGGCTTATGCCGACCGAGACATCGTCCGCCTTCGCGATACGCACATCCTTATTATCGGGGTCAAATACCTTAAAATCGTTTATGGTGACCGATAACGTAAGCGGCCAGAAATTCGCCTTACCTATATGTATAGCGGCGTCATGCTTATTTATCTCGGACACAAGGAACGAGGTGACTGCCGGGCTCACGATGAGCCCCACCCCGAAATGGAATATCAGAAGCGCGGCTATTATCATAATAATACCGGGTATATTTACATGCCGCAGAGTTTTTTTCGGCGCCGCTCCGGGGCCGGCGGCTCCGGCGGCCCGCTTCCTTCCCGATATCCGCGCCATGAACGCCGAATTTCTGATCCTATCCAGATACTTCGCGTTTATAACAGCGCTTATCTTTTTTGAAATGAGGTAAACCGGAACGAAAAGCGCGGCCGAAACGGCAAGCCCTCCGGCAACAAGCGTATTATTTATATCCAAATACGCTATGACGGGCATGTGTGTTATCAACCTCCACATCCCGGCAAGATAATCGGCGCCTGCCAGCAGATATGTACCGACGCTTTCTGTAAGCCTGCTTGCTCCCATAAGATATACGGCCTTGAATAGCGGCAGGGCAACCAGCGTCGACATCCGGTTTATCCTGAAGACAAGGAAGAATACCATAAGGAGGAGCGCAATAGGCCCGTTCAACGGGATGAAGCCGAGAAACATCGCCAGGCATACCCCGAGGGCCATTTCGCGCGGAGAGATGTTTGCCTGCAGGAATCTCATCACCTTTAACGGCATATTAATATATGAAAACATCGATAACGTCCTCTTTTTTATTCAATCTAAATCTCACTCGCCATGCTGCGGAGCATCTTTGGCCAGTGACGCCAGGACAAGGGCAATGACACTGAGCAATACGCCGAATGCGAACGCCCCGCGGAACCCTGTTATCGCTATATCCGGGTGTTCCCGGACCTCCGCGAACAGTATGTGCATCTTTGCCGCGTTGAAAAGGATTATCTGCGAGGTTATGAGGACCAGGACGGCCAGGCCCATGGACGATCCGGCATTCGCGCATATCTTATAGACGCCGGAGCCGACGCCATGCCTGCCTGCCGGCACATGGCCCATGACAAGCTTGTTGTTCGGCGCTATGAAGAGGCCCATTCCCATCCCCAGGAATAGCAACGCCAGGGCTATAAGCGCATCCGGCGAATTTTGCCCCACGAAAGAAAGCATTATGAAGGCGACCAGGATCAGGGCCGCTCCGGCAACGCATATCCTGCGGCAGCCCATGCGGTCCGAGAGGATCCCGGCAACCGGGGCAATAAGCATCATTAGTACGGAAGGGAATGTCATGATTAAACCCGCTTTTGCGATATCCAGGCTCCTTACCATTTCAAGATAAAAAGGGAACAGGAAGATGAAGCCTATAACCAGGGCCATGACGAGGAACAGGGCGCCGACGCTGAAAGTGAAATCGAGGTTTTTGAAAAGCTTGAGGTCCAACAGCGGCGCGGGCGCCGTCTTTTCCCTGAAGAAAAAAACGGCGAACAATATTAGCGACGCGGCCGCGAACGAAAATACCGCGAGATGGTCGAAGACCGGCTTCGACATGGAATTGACCGCGTAGAGAAGGGCGCCGAGGGCGAAAAACAGCAGCGCCGCGCCGGGAAGGTCAAACCTCTTTTCGGCGGGCGGGATGTGTTTCCACGGCAGGACTTTCAAGGACAACAGGACGACAAAGATGCCCGCGGTGATGGAGAATACAAAGTTGTAACGCCAGTTAAGGACGCTGTTGATGTAACCGCCCAGAAGCGACCCGGCAACCATGCCGAAACCCTGGAACATGGCATACAACCCGAACGCCCTGCCTCTTATGTTTTGCGGCAAAAACGCGGTGATGAGCACTATCTCCATCGGGCTGTAGACCGCCTGCCCGCACGACTGGAACGTGCGCGCCAGGAGAAGCGTGTGGAACGTCGGTGAGATCGCGCACAGGAAGCCGCCGACGGCGAATCCGCTAACGCCGACCAGGAATATCTTTTTGTAGCCGACGATGTCGGCCAATTTGCCGAAACCGAGAAGCAGACTCGTTATTATCAAGAGGTATATTGTGGGGAGCCACGCTACATCGATCAATCTTACCTTGAAATGGCTGGCTATAACAGACAGAGAAATGTTCAGGCTTGCGTAGTCATAAGTCACGAGGAAACCGACGAGGCAGATGATGACGATAACTAGCAGCTGCTTTTTTTTATCTTCTATGACGTATTCGTCTGCCAATGCTACCTCGCTTCTTTGCTCGAGTAATGACAAATCTATGATAGTAGGGGAGGTTTAAACCTACCCTACACCGGAAGCGATGAGGACCGTTACGTTATTCTTCAGAACCTCTATAAATCCGTTTCGGTCCGAATTGAATATCTCGCGATCGCCCGATTCTTTTTTTACTGTGATCCTGCCGGAGCGCAGATTAGCTATTAACGGCGCATGGTCGGCCAACACTCCCATGAAGCCTGATTCGGAAGGAACGACCAGGGAAACGGCCCTGCCTTCATATACGACCTTTTCCGGAGAGAGTATGGTGAGGTTGAACGGTTTTGCCATTAGATAAGCCTTACGCTTTCAGCTGTTTGCCTTTTTCGATTGCCTCTTCGATAGTGCCGACCATATAGAACGCCTGCTCGGGAAGGTCGTCGAGCAAGCCCTCTATTAGCATCTTAAAACCTTTTATCGTGTCCTCAAGCTTCACATACTTGCCTTTAGTCCCGGTGAACTCCTCCGCGACGAAGAAAGGCTGGGAAAAGAATTTCTGTATCTTGCGCGCGCGGGCAACGATCAGTTTGTCGTCTTCTGAAAGCTCGTCTATACCGAGTATCGAGATGATATCGCGAAGGTCCTTATAACGCTGGAGGACCTTCTGGACGCCGACGGCGGTATTGTAATGCTCCTCGCCGACGATCTTCGGGTCCATGATGCGCGATGTGGATTCGAGCGGATCGACGGCAGGGTATATGCCGAGCTCCGATATCTGCCTCGAGAGGACCATGCACGCGTCGAGATGGGAGAATGTAGTCGCCGGAGCCGGGTCGGTGAGGTCATCCGCCGGGACATATACCGCCTGGACGGACGTTATGGAACCGCGTTTCGTAGATACGATACGTTCCTGGAGCTGCGCCATCTCCGAGGCGAGGCTCGGCTGGTAGCCGACGGCCGACGGCATCCTGCCTAAGAGCGTCGAGACCTCCGAACCGGCCTGGACGAACCTGTATATGTTGTCGATAAAAAGAAGGACGTCCATACCCGCTTCGTCGCGGAAATACTCGGCCATCGTGAGCGCCGAGAGGCCCACGCGGAACCTGGAGCCCGGCGGTTCGCTCATCTCGCCGAATACGAGAGCCGTCTTCTTTATTACGCCGGACTTGTTCAGTTCAAGCCAAAGCTCATTTCCCTCTCTCGTCCTCTCGCCCACACCCCCGAATACCGATACGCCGCCGTGTTCGGAGGCAATATTACGTATTAGTTCCATCACTATAACGGTCTTTCCCACACCGGCGCCTCCGAAGAGCCCTATCTTGCCGCCTTTCGGATATGGCGCCAGCAGGTCTATGACCTTCAGGCCCGTCTCAAGCATCTCCGAGACAGGCACCTGTTCCTGGAACGAGGGCGGCTGCCTGTGTATGGGGGCGCGTTTATCAGGATGCGCGACCGGCCCCAGATCGTCCGTAGTATCGCCGAGCATGTTGAATATGCGGCCTATCGTCTGTTCTCCTATCGGAACCGTGATCGGAGAGAGCGTATCCCTGGCCTTCATACCCCGCGCGAGCCCGTCGGTCGGCCCGAGAGCGATGCAGCGGGCCGTAAAATTCCCCGTAAGCTGTTCCACCTCGAGCGTCAAATTAATGGACTTCTCCTTATCCTCGACCTTGATGGCGTTCAATATCTGCGGCGCCTCTCCCTCCGGAAAGACTATATCGACTATCGGCCCTATTACCTGTATTATCTCACCATATGCCATATGAAGCTCCTATCCAAGCTTTGGCTGAATCCCGCCCCCAGCTGACTCCAGGCGGGATGAAGCTCCCGTTCAGTCTCTCAGCACTTCGGCGGCGGACGCGATCTCGATCACCTCTCTGGTGATCGAGGCCTGCCGCGCTTTATTCCTCATCAGCGTAAGCGTGTCGATGAATTCGTCCGCGTTGTCGGTCGCGGCCTTCATCGCGATCATGCGGGACGAGTGCTCCGACGCGAACGCGTCGAGGAGCGTAAGGCGCAGCTTTTCCGATATATACGCCGGTATAAGCGAATCGGCGGCGGCCCTGATATCAGGCTCTACCAGGTACTCGAGCCCCGCTTCATTTTTCGTATATTCGATGTTCAGGATCTTCTGCACCTTTATCTTGTAACGCAGCATAGAATTGAAATGCGTATGCGCGGTATAGACCTCATCGACGATATTGTTGAGGAACATGGCGATAAGGCCGTCGGATATATCTTTCGACGCTTCATACGAATATTTTCCGTGCAGCCCGACGTAATATCCGCTTATCTCGAAACCGCGAGCCTTAAAAAAATTATATCCTTCCTTCCCTACCAGAACCAGCTTCACCTTGTCTTTATCATACGCTCTCATGAACTCCCCGCACGAGCGCATTACGGCGTGGTTGTATGTGCCGCATAGCCCGGTATCCGATGTCATCACGCAGAGGGCTATGCTGCCGCCCCCCGGACGCTTCTCGAGCAGCGGATGGCTGACCTCCGTGCCTGACGCGAGCAGGTCGTTCAATATCGTCTCCAGTTTATTAAAATACGGCCGTGACTGGAATAGCGTCGACCTGACACGGTTCAATTTCGCCGCGGAGATCATCTGCATGGCCCGCGTTATCTTGCGGGTAGACTCGACGCTGCGGATCCTGCGTTTTATATTCTGCAAGGATTGGATCATACCTTATACTCTGCTTTGAACTCTTCCTTAAATTTCGTTATCGCGCTGTTGAGCCTGTCCATAAGTTCGGGGGCGAGCTCGCCCTTCGATTCTATCTGTATCTCGATGTCGGGATGCAGACTCTCCATATATTTATAAAAAGCTATTTCAAATTTACGCAAGGCGGCGACGGGCAGGTCGTCCAGGAAACCGTTAGTCCCCGCGTACAGGATCATGACCTGCTTAGAAAGCGGGAGCGGCTCATATTGCCCCTGCTTCAACAGCTCTACCATCCGCTCGCCGCGCGAGAGCTGCGCCTGCGTCGTCTTGTCGAGCTCAGAACCGAACTGCGTAAAGGCCGCGAGCTCCCTGTATTGGGCCAGGTCGAGGCGGAGTTTTCCCGCCACCTGTTTCATCGCCTTCTTCTGGGCGTTGCCGCCCACCCTGGAAACGGAAAGGCCCACGTTGATGGCCGGGCGGATGCCCGCGTAGAAAAGGTCGTTCTCCAGATATATCTGGCCGTCAGTTATCGAGATGACGTTCGTGGGTATGTAGCTCGTGATGTCGCCGGCCTGCGTTTCTATTATAGGAATGGCCGTAAGCGAGCCGCCTCCATGTTTATCGGTTAATTTCGCGGCGCGCTCCAATAGACGCGCGTGGAGATAGAATATATCGCCGGGATACGCCTCCCTGCCCGGCGGGCGCCTTAATAACAGAGAGAGCTGCCTGTATGCCTGGGCATGCTTGGAGAGATCATCGTAAATGACAAGCGCATGCTTGCCCGAATACATCAACTCTTCGCCGATGGCGGTGCCGGCATACGGCGCCAGATATTGAGAGGTAGCCGCCGCGCGGGATGAGGCGCTCACTATCGTCGTATATGACATGGCCCCGTATTTTTCCAGCGTATCGTGGACCGATACTATATTCGACAGCTTCTGCCCTATAGCCACATAGACGCAGTAGACGCCTTTATTCTTCTGGTTTATTATCGTATCGAGGACTATAGCCGTCTTTCCGGTCTGTCTGTCGGCTATTATCAGTTCGCGTTGTCCGCGGCCTATCGGTATCATGGCGTCGACGGCCTTTATTCCCGTCTGCAGCGGTTCCTTAACGGGCTGGCGTTCGATGACGCTCGGCGCGTGCGCCTCGAGAGGCCTGCGCCTGTGTGATTCTACAGACCCCTTGCCGTCTATAGGCTTGCCGAGGGAGTTGACGACCCTTCCCACTAGCGAGTCACCGACCGGGATATCGGCCACTTTGTACGTCCTCTTTACTATATCGCCTTCCTTTATATTCTTCTCGTCGCCGAAGATGACTATGCCGACCGACTCTTCTTCGAGGTTGAAGACCATGCCCGTTATGTCGCCCGGGAATTTTACGAGTTCTCCGGCCATGACGTCGTCGAGGCCGTATACGAGGGCGATCCCGTCGCCTACCTGCAGGACCGTGCCCGTAGACTCCATCCTGACACGGGTCTTATATTTCTCAAGCTCTTTCTTTATTATAGACGTTACTTCTTCGGGTCTCAGTTCCATTATTTCAACTCATCCTTAGCGCCGTCATCTTCTCTTTTATCTCTTCGAGACGTTTCTTCACGGATCCGTCGATCACCTTATTCCCGACATCCACCTTCACCCCGCCGAGTAGATCCGGATCCAGCTTCACATAGAGTTGGAGCTTCTTATTCATCTTACGCTCCATGGCGTCCTTTATCGACCGGACCAGGTCTGTATCCAGCATGTAACTTGTGCTCAGGACAGCTTCGACCTTTTCGCCGTGCGCGTATTTAATACGGGCGTAATCGGCTATCTGGAAAAATATCTCCACACGGTCCTTTTTCAGGAGCAGTTTCAAAAAATTGCGCAGGTCCTGCGAAAAACTTTTTGCGAATACCTCGTCTATAACGCCGCATTTTTCATTATAGGTTATTACCGGCTTGCCCAGGAATTTTAAAAATTCAGGATTGTCGCGGAAGACGTCTTTGGCGTTCTTAAGCTCCTCGAGCGCCTCCTCAAATCCTATCGCGCCCCTGGCGTATTCCAGAAATCCGTCGACATACCTCTTCGCGAGTATCATTTCTTCTCCACGCCCTCCAGGAACTCCTCCACCATCTTCCTGTCCGTCTTTTCGGTCAGTTTCTCCTGCACCACCTTTTCGGCGACCTCTATCGCAAGGTCCACTATATCGTCCTTAAGAACCTCGCGCGCTTTTGAGAGTTCGTCCTTCACGGTATCCTTTGCGGCCAGGATCAGCTTCTGCGCCTGGGCCTCGGCGCTCTTCTCTATTTCGGCGGCAACGCCTTTACCCTCGGCTATCGCCTCCTGCATCTTCGCTCGCGCGGCGTCTTCTATCTTCGTGAGCTTCGCCTCGTATTCGCCCCTCAGCTTAACGGTCTGGGCCTTCGCGTCCTCGATCCCCTTGAATTCGGACGCGATCCGCTCCTTGCGGTCATCCAGTATCTTAAGGAACTTTTTCCAGACAAGAAGGCGCAGCAGGACGAAGAGTATAAGGAAACTCACGACCTGAGCGACTATCTGGCTTGCGCTTAAAAGTTTGAATAATTCCATTGTAAACTCATTTCCGGGTTTAGTTGTAAGTGGTAAGTTTTAAGTTGTAAACACTGATTTATTACAGCATACCACTTACAGCTTATAACTTACAACTTACGACTTTTTTTAGATTTTCCCCGCCAGGCCGAATACGAAGACGAGCGCGTATATCGTAAGAGCCTCGATAAAGGCGCAGCCCGTCGCCATATTTATTAATATCTTCGTCGACGCCTCCGGCTGCCTGGACGTCGCGTCCATCGCGGCTGCGACGGCCTTACCCAACGCTATCGCCGAACCGAACCCCACAAGCCCCAATCCAAGCGGAAGGCCTATAGACAACACTGCCTTATAATCCATGTTCCACCCCCGATTTGTTGTAATTTCACTCTGACAAATCGTCCCGAGCCATTGTAATCTAACTCATGTGGCGAGGGACTACATCTTTAACTACACTATTTTAAGCCTCTTCGTGCGACAATACAAGCGCGAAGTATATAGTCGTCAGCAGACAGAATACGACGGCCTGCACTACCGACGCCAGTATCGCGATAAGGCTGTTAAAGAACAAGAGCGGGACGCCCTTAACGCCGAAGCCGGATATGAAAGCGAGCAGCATATCGTCTCCCCATATGTTGCTCCTGAGACGGAGCGAGAGGCTTATCGGCCTTATCAGTTCGCCTACTATATGGAGGAATAGCATCATAACAGGCGTGAATATCGTAAAGGCCACTATCCCGCGAGGCTTGCCTAAAAGGTGGTCTATATAGCCGAGGAAGCCGAGTTCTTTGATGCCGGCGTATTGGATATAGAAAAAGACGCAGATCGCGAGCGCCAGCGTTATGGACCAGCTAGTCGTAGATGATTTCATCAGCGGAATAAGGCCGGATAGATTCATGAAGAGGATATATATGAACAGGGTCCCGATAAAAGGAGTATACTTCCTGCCTTTGGGGCCTATTATGCCGCAGACGAAATCGTCCACCCCGCCGACGAACAGTTCGCAGGCAGCCTGAAGCCTCCCGGGGACCATGGCCTTTTTCCTCGACGCGAAAAAGGCTATTATCGTTATGACGCCGACGATAAAGACGGAGAATATGATATTTTCCCACGCCAGCAGGAACTCTTTAGCGGGAGTCCCTTCGAGCGAATCGGCAATGAGCGATACTAAATTCGGCGACTCAGTCATTTAACCCTTCTTCTCCGCCTGCAGAGCTGCCTTGACTATCTTGACCGTCTCCGCGACGCTTCCGATGAAACCCAGTGTTATGAAAATAAGCGACACGTAGGACGGCGATCCAAATCTCTTCTCCAGGTAATCCCCCAGGAAATATCCGCCCAGCGGGCCTGCGGCCATGACAAAAGGCAGAAAAGAGAGGAGCCCTCCTATCTTTATCCACCTGTATACGCCGCTCCTTCGCTTTCCGTCAATCGCCATAGGTTTATCCGGTCTTTAGTTCACGCGGACAGGCATTATGATGAACGGTATGCCTTTCTGGTGAAGCCTGCGCTGGACCGCGAAAGTAGTATGGTTATAGAACATCCTGGTGAATATCGTATCCTGGGCGAATACTATCTGGCCTCCGAAAAATACGGTCCGGGGATACTCTTCGAATATCTTAATGGCGATATCCGACAGTTCATCCGCCACATCCGTGCCGTAAGTGGAAAAACCTTTGGCGTAGTAACCCTGTTTCTTCATATATCCCACATAACGGTCTAAACCTTTTACGACATGGTGTTTGAGCTTCTCTATATCTTCCGCGCCTTTAAAGTTACCCGCGCCGACTACGCCCGCCTCGAGAAAGAAGAAGTTCTTGAAACTGCTGCCGAAAAGGTGCATCACATTGAAAAGGGTATGAAGCCCCATGCCGTTAAACCCCGTGACGAGGATGACCGCGGTCTTCGACTCCGGGTCATACTTGGGCGCTGCGCCGTTCTCCAACGCGAGCCCCTGTGAGCATTCAGGTTTCGGAAGATCGGTGACATTTATAAGAGTGTCGAGACGCTTCAGGAGGGTCAACGTCCCGTTGTAGTAGCGTTTTATCGTCATGGCCAGCGCTACGAGAGAGCCTGTGATAAAGATAGTGACCCAGCCTCCTTCATGAAATTTAATAATTATGATGGACATAAGGATAAAAGCGGTCATCGCCAACCCCAGGCCGTTTATACATATCTTCTTCAGCCAACGCTTGATCTTGTTCCTCTTCCTCCACCAATAACGCACCATGCCGAGCTGGGACAGGAAAAACGTGATGAAGACGTTTATACTGTAAAGAACGACGAGATATTTCACCGAACCGCGGCTTGCGATCATCAATACGATCGACGCGGTGCCCATCAGGAGTATGCCGTTCTGCGCGACGAATCGTTCGCTTAAAAGCGCGAACTGGAACGGGAACCACCGGTCCTGCGCCATATTGGATATGACCCGGGGGCCGTCCAGGAAACCCGTCTGGGCCGCGACAAAAAGAAGGACCGCTTCGGAAAAAAGCGTAACTAAAACGAAGATAGAGCCGATATCGCCCCAATTGGCGGTCATATTTTCAAAAAGGACGGCATTCAGGGTCTTGCCGGGCTGATGCTGCACTTTGTAAAAGAGATATCCAAGCATCAATCCTACGGCGAGAAACGCGAGGGAAACGGCCATGTACTTCATAGTCTTTTTCGCGGTCTCTACCTGGGGTTCCCGCAAAAACGGCACACCGTTGGATGTAGCCTCGATACCTGTAAATGTCCCGGCGCCCATGCTGTACGCGCGCATTATTAATATGAGCACACCGACTACACCTACCTCGGCTGTCGCGCTTCTGACATCGGCCACAGTAGCCCCGGCGACCGCTCCAAGATCCGAAGCATGGGTAATGAAACCATACACTACCGCGAAAACGTGCGTGATTATGAAAGCGAGGAAGATCGGGACAAGGGGCAGGATAGATTCTTTTACGCCCCTCATATTCAATAAGATCATCACAAACACGATCACTACGGCAAAAGCGAGCCTGTATGGGTACCATTCTCTGGGAAGAAAGCTGAAAAGCGCGTCGGCGCCGCTGGCTATCGATATCGTGATGGTAAGGACATAGTCTATGATGAGCGCGCAGCCGGAGACCATGCCTGTTGTGGGCGAAAGCAATTTGCTGGCGACGAGGTATCCGCCGCCGCCATGGGGAAAAAGTTCGATTATCTGCGAATAACTGTAGCTTATGACAAATATCGTTACCGCGGTGGCAAGAGCCACAAATATTCCCAAAAACATGTGGCTCTTCAAGGCGAGGAATGCTTCTTCGGGGCCGTAACAGCAGGAGCTTAAGCCGTCGGATCCGAGCCCCACCCATGCGAAGAAAGCGACGAGCGATATCTTATGGAAAAGGTTCGGCTCCTGGAGACTCCTCGCCTTTCCGATGAGCAGACCCTTTATCTTCTTAAATAGTGACGGTTCAGGCTGATCGTCCACGCATAACCTTCAGTCAAACACTTTAATTACACCTACGAGGTGTGATTACTTCGACCCGTCACACCTCGTAGGTCTTCACCTCGGAGATTGATTTTTTACGATTGCTGCGCTAATTCCGGAGCCGACTTTTTGCTGTGCAATATCGCCCATATGAGAGCCGCGCATAGTATCGCCACAGTGAGCCAGCCGCCGAACCCGAGCTTATTATACTGCACGACTATCGGCGCGATTATGACCGAGACGAGATTGACGACCTTTATCATGGGATTGAGCGCCGGGCCCGCGGTATCCTTCAGCGGATCGCCGACCGTGTCGCCGACTACGCCGGCTTTGTGCCGCTCCGAACCCTTGCCCGTATTATCGGTTACGCTGCTTATTTCGTCTTCTATCGTCTTCTTCGCGTTATCCCAGGCGCCTCCGGCGTTCGACATAAATACCGCCAAAAGCTGTCCGGAAAGTATTATACCTGCCAGGAAACCGCCGAGAGCCTCTACCTGCAGAACAAGCCCTACGAGGATAGGAGAAGCTATGCATATAATAGCCAGGCTCACGAGCTCTTTCTGCGCCGCGGACGTCGATATAGCCACCGCCTGCTTGTAATCGGGCTTCACCGTACCGTCCAGGACCCCGAGGCGGAATTGGCGCCTGACTTCTAAAACGATCAAAGAGGCCGCGCGGCTGACCGCCTGGATGGAGAACGAGGAGAAGAGCCACGGTATCGCGCCGCCTATCAGCATACCCACGAAGACCTGGGGAACGGAAACACGTATACCTATACTGTTAAGCTGGTCGGCCGCGGCCATGCCTAACGAAGCCTGGACCTTGCTGACGTCGACCATATATGAACCGAAGAGCGATACGGCCGCTATTACCGCCGATCCTATCGCCACGCCTTTAGTAATGGCTTTTGTGGTGTTACCCACCCCGTCGAGGTCCGCCATTATCTTACGGGCCGAGCGCGTATTTTCATCATTCTCCGCGTGCCATGCCATCTCGCCGATGCCGTTCGCGTTGTCCGCGATCGGTCCGAAGGAGTCCATGGCCACGTTGTTGCCTGTAAGCGTCAGCATACCTATGCCTGTCATGGCAACACCGTAGAGTATATAAGTGATGCGCTCGACGGCCGACACATCCGGCATCGAACCGAATATCAGTATCGAGGCGAATATCGTCGCGGCGATGACGAGTATAGACCATACGGAAGACTCGAAACCGACAGCTATGCCGGATAGTATCGTTGTGGCCGGGCCTGTGCGCGTCGATTTATTTATCTCCCGGACAGGCTTTGCTTCGGTGCCGGTAAAATATTCGGTAAGGCGGTCTATCGTTATAGCGAGCAGCACACCGATGGCAGTAGCCAGGAACGGCCTCCACCATCCGCCCGGAAGTTTATTCATATAGAAATACGCGAGCGCGCCGAATAACGCTATTGATATGCACGCCGACGTAACGAATCCTTTGAATATCGCGTGCATAGCGTTGTCGCTCTTAGCCGACTGGCTTCCCTTAACGGCGTATGTGCCTATTATGGAGCACAGGACGCCTATGCCGCGGACGAGGAGCGGATAGATTATCCATTCCAGCCTGTGCGTCAGGTGGTAGAGAGCAAGCCCCAATATCAAACCGGATACTATAGTTACTTCGTATGATTCGAATATATCGGCTGCCATACCGGCGCAATCGCCTACATTATCGCCGACGAGGTCCGCGATGACCGCCGGGTTCCTCGGATCGTCTTCAGGTATACCCGCCTCGACTTTCCCTACGAGGTCGGCGCCGACGTCGGCAGCTTTCGTGTAGATGCCGCCGCCCACCCTCATGAAGAGCGCGAGGAGCGTGCCGCCGAAACCAAAACCGAGCAGCGCGTCAGGCGCGGCTATGCCGAACGTTATAAATATGATAGTGCCGCCGAAAAGCCCGAGGCCGTCGGTCAGCATACCGGTGATCGTCCCTGTACGATAAGCTATGCGAAGCGCGTCGCCGAAAGATCTCCTCGACGCCGCGGCCACGCGCACATTGCCCTGTACGGCCATGCGCATGCCGAGCTGCCCCACGATAAGCGAAAAGATCGCGCCCATAACGAACGCGAGAGCCCGTCCTATTCCTACGATCAGGCGGACAGCGTCCTCCGAACGGCCGGCAAACCTCTGCATCGCTTCCTGGGAAGGCGGAACTATATATACGGAAAAGAAGAGCGCGAATGTGAGAAGTACTATTAACGGTAGTATGGAAAATAACTGCTTGCGCAGGTAAGCGTCCGCGCCTTCGCGTATGGCGTTCCAGACCTCCTGCATCTTAGGCGTGCCTTTATCCTCGCGCAATATCTGGCTGCGGAGGAAGAGCGCGTAGAGAAGTCCCAGAAGAGATATCCCCATAACGCTCCATATCGCAACCAGCTCAAACGTCGTGATCCCTGCTATCATTTTTGTTACTCCTTTCTGCTTCGCCCATCATCTTATTATAAGTTTGGTATAAAAAAATGTCTTCCAGCTTACCATACCCAGAAGACATTATTATATAGTATTTTGACATGATTGTAACACCAAATCGGGCTAAGGTCAATCCTTTTCATGAGGCCGCGTGACTGCCCGCGAGATAGCCCGTAGAGAACGCCTGCTGCAGGTTGTAGCCTCCGCTCGGCGCCGAGCCCTCTATAACTTCACCCGCAAAATAGAGCCCCGGCACGACCTTAGACTCCATCGTCCTAGGGTCTATATCCTTCATCGACACTCCCCCGCCAGTCACCATAGCTTCCTCTAAAGGAAGGCTGCCGGTAATAGTCAGCTTAAAGGCTTTAAGCGCGCTGATAATGGCGGCGCGCTCTTCTTTTGTTATCTGGTTCGTCCTCTTACCGTGATGTATATTCAATTGCCTTAAGAATACGTCTATCATCCTTTTAGGCAATATATCCTGCATGAGGTTCTTCATCTGGACGTTGCCTTTAACGGTGAATTTATTGACGAGCTTGGACTCTAACTGCTCATTCTTCAGGCCCGGTTTGAGGTCGATGGTCATCGGTATCTCCGGGTATTTTTCAACGGCGGACATTATTTCACCGCTTAAGTCCAGGACAAGCGGCCCGGATACGCCGAAGTGCGTGAACATCACTTCGCCTATCTCGGAGACGATCTTCTTTTTACCGACGTGGAAAGTTATGCGGACGTTCTCGAGGCCGATCCCCTGAAGATCTTTGACCCATGCCTCTTTGGCCTTAAGCGGGACGAGCGCGGGCCTGAGCGTCGCTACCGCATGCCCCGCTTTGCCGGCAAGAATAAACCCGTCCCCGGTCGAACCCGTCGCCTTATAAGACGCCCCTCCCGCGGCGACGATCACTTTCTTCACGTCGAGACGGGCGCCGCCTTCCGAGATAAGCGTAAACGCCCCTTTCCGGCCTTCGACGCTGATGATCCGCGCGCCATAGATAATTTCTACCTTATTTTCCTTGAGACAATCTTCCAGCACAGATATCACTGAACGGGCTTTGTCCGTCACGGGAAATACGCGGCCCTGCCTTTCGGCTTTCAGTTCCAAACCCCTCGAGCGGAAGAACTCCGTCAGGTCCTCGTTAGAGAACGCAAAGAACGCGGTCCTGTAGAACTCGCCCTTCGGGCCGAACTTCTCCATAAAGACGTCGATGGAAGCCGTATTTGTGATATTACATCTTCCCTTGCCGGTTATCATTATCTTGCGGCCTATCGAGTCGTTCCTCTCTACGAGACAGACGGAGGACTTTAGCGCGCCGGCCCTTATCGCCGCCATCGTTCCCGCGGCCCCGCCGCCTATAACGGCTATGTCATATATCATGGATAGATCCTTTATTAACTGACCCTTACTATTATACCTTATATCAGAACCTGAAATGGACAAATATTCTCCCGAAATTCTTGTCGTCTTTCTCTACGCGATGATAGAGCCTCTTTATCTCCGGCGAATCCAGGAACCGCAGGACGCGTTTCTTCAGTTGTCCGCTTCCTTTGCCGGGGATTATCTCAACTAACGCGATCCTCTTCTCGACGGCCTCTCTCACGACCCGGCTCAACTCCGCCTCGATCGCGCAGCCCTTATTGAATATATCATGCAGGTCCAGTTTGATCTTCGCCACAGTCCTCTCCTCCTTCGCCTATTCCCCCCTGAAGACGTTTTTTATATCCTCTGCCATATCGGAAAAACTCGGCCTTATCTTGAACATGGGCTCTTCCAGAGTGCCGACGACGTCGATATAAGTATATTTCCCTATCGCGACGGCCAGGTTCATCTTCGCGCCCGGATACATGGCCTCTTCGGCCAGTTCGGATTTGAGCGCCGCTTTTATAGACTTATCGAACCCGATCCTCCCCGCCCCGGAAAGATCGAGAAGGCCGCTCCTCAAGATGAGGTCGTTCGTGGTGAACGCTTCATCCTCGATCCTGAAGTTGCACGACCCATCGGCGAATACGATATCGCTGAAATCGCTCGTAAATATCAGCATGCCCAGGCCCTTAAAAAGATCCAGCTGCCACAGTTTCCCTTTTGCTATCGATATCTTGCCTGCGCCGCCGACGGCAGACGCATCCTTCAATGAGCCGTTAATACCGCAGTATATCTTGATATCGCCGGAAACGTCTTTGTCCTTAAAACCCATATCTTTCTTGAGCAACTCAAGCCTGACTTCTTTTATGTCAAAGTTTGCCGAATAAGGAAGGTCTTTCCGGTTCCAGTCCACTTTTGCCGCGGCCCATAGGGACCCGCCGTAAAAAGAAGAGCGCAAGGCCCTTATCTGCCCCAGGCCTTTTTCCTGGAAATAATTCATCGTAGGCCTCTCGAGTTTCAGGCCGTAAAGCGACAGGTAAGCGCTCTTCACGCCGGTTTCGATCTTACATCCCTTAATATCTTTAATATCGCCGTCCGTGGAAAATTCCGCGTTGACCCTTCCTTCGGCCTTTGCCTTGTCCTGAAATTCCCGGAGGGCGGCTATCCCATTCAGGTCCTTAAGATCGATATCGAGAACGCCTTTTATCTTTGCCGGCAGAGCGCCTGGGTCTCCCGTATCCACCGAGCCTGTGACCGAAAAATAAGAGTTGAGATACTTGCCGTCGAGCTTCGAGAAGTTCAGCGTCTTGCCGGCAATGGCGAGGACGGACTCGAACGACATCTCTTTAGACGACACATCCAACTGGATCCCGGGAGACTTGAAATTGGTCAATTCGCCGGACGACTTATAGACCTTGCCGCCGCATGTAAGATCGACCCCGGACCATTTCAGGTTGTTCGGCGTAAAATGCGCTTCCCCCTTGACGTGTTCCAGCAGCATATTCCCGCCGCCCAGTCTTATCATGGCGTCCTGCGCGCGGATATATCCGTTCAGCTTTGGCGGATGGTCGCTCCGTATCTGGATCGCGCAATCGATCTCTCCCTTGCCGGCAAGGACAACGCCCAGGTCCATGCCGAATTTCTCTTCGAGTCCCCTCTGGAACGCGCTAAGCACCGTTTCGCAACCTGCGTATATATCGAGTATCGGGTCATTATAATTTACCAGGTTTATCTTCACCTTCCACTGTATCCCGAGCGCCTCCACAAGGACATTATCGGACGACAGCCTGGAGTCATCGAACTCCACTTTCGCTTTGATCCCACTGAGCTCTCCGATCGCCTCTATGCCGGAGATGTCCATAGAGCGGATATCGGCTGTCCCGGCATACTCTGTCTGCCCGGACCTTGTATCGTACCGGACATATGCCTTAATGAACGAATCTACGCGGGCGCTTATATTATCTTTCAGGACATTAAGCCTCTTCGTCTCGGCTTTTATCCCGGCATCTATTATGCCGCCTGCGCTGTCGATCGAGATCTTCGCGCCGACCGTCCCTTCGGGAAAATAGAAACCCGAGGCGCCGTAATATTCCGTAAAGTCCATAAGCTGTATGTCGTCGATCACGCACTCGGCGCGTAATTCGTCTTTCGGGACCGAATATTCGCCCGACGCCTTTATCCCGGCGGGAGGATCGGTCTCGAGCGCTCCGGAAAAAGTGAAGACGACCTTGTTCCTGATAGAGAAGCGGATATCCAGATCGGCCTTTGTCAGGCGCTTCTTAAAAGGAGGTTCAAGCGTATGGTCGACAAACTCGATACTGCCGTTCTTTAATTTCAGCCTGCGTATGGCTACATTCAGGCCGCCCGGCGAGATATACTCTTTCGGGATAAGTTCCAGTATCGGAAACGAATTATCGGGCATGCGTTCTACCAGGAGCGTCGGGGATTCTATCTTCAACTCCGGTATGATGATCATCTTCTTAAGGACCGGCATCGCTAAAAGAAGACAGCTTGCCTTTTTAGCTCTAAAGACGACGGAGGAGCCGTCATACAGGACGGGACCGTCTATGACGAGGCCTGTGGCCGGATTGACACGGATCGACTGAAAGAATAGTTTCTTGCGGGTAGCTCCTTCTATCTCATTCATGAGCGCCAGCTTCATGTTCGAAGCCAGGGCCAGGGCATTCATATACGCCGACGCGGCCGATACGATCAGTATTAACGCTGCGAGAAAGATGAATATTATTTTTTTCCGGCGTCTTCTCTGCATCTGATCACGCGTTTTTTTCCGCCATATCTCCGGCTATCGGGATCTTGAACTTCTCGCCCTGATATGCCTTTATCATAAGGACTATCCAGAGAACGAGCTCCGCCGTCCAGAATATCACGCTTAATACGGGGATGAACCCGATGATGACGCCGGCCAGGAACAGAGTTCCGAATACGATAATTGACTGCATCGCGTGGAACCGGACGAACTTATTCTCTTTTTCAACAAGATAAAAGATCACTCCCGTAATAAAACCCAGCAGATAACTCAGGAGCGCCGCCATATTCGGCTCTATGCCGGTAGACGACTTACCTAAACTTTTATTCTCCATATAATGCCCCCTTTCCAGCCAGTTTCAATACTACTTTGTATAACCCATCCACGACCCTGGACATCCTCTGATAATCCAGCGTTCCATAAGTATCACCTTTGGTGTGCATATATGGATTGCGGTATATGCATGTATCGGAAAACCATACCGCTTCATAGCCGAACGTCCAGAAGGCCCGGTTATCGGACGTAACCAACTCAGGAACAAGCGGCGCGGGCGCGGCCATGTATTCGACAGGCATGTCGGAGGCCTTCTTAAATTCGTCTACGACCTTGCGAAGCAGGTTAGACGACCCCGTCTCTGCGCATATGCCTATAAAATTACCTTTATCCGGGTAGAAGAATTTGAAGATGAGCGGATATTTTTGGGAACCGGGTTCATCGGAATAATAGCCGATCATGTCGATGCATAAAACAGCCTCTATATCCTCATGCGTCGCTTTCGCCTCTTTGGCGTACCTGTAGCTGCCCGTATCGGGGTCATCAAACAGGATATCCACCTCTTCATTCGTAAAAGCGATGAATTTAACCGTCTTGTCCAGGTCTACATCACGCGCCCGCCTGGCCAGTTCCAGGACGGCGGCGACGCCCGAGGCATTATCGTCCGCGCCCGGGGCCTCGCAGTAAGTGTCGTAGTGGGCGCAGATTATTATTATCTTATCTTTTCTGCCTGAACCTTCTTTGACGGCGATAATATTGCGGTAAGGCTTATCCCGGAACCCCTTCTTCTGCATATGGTAAGACTGTTCTTCGGGGTCATAACCGTATTTAATGAACTCCTCTTTTATGTAGTCCGCGGCGCGCTGCAGGCTATCGTAATTGGACGTGTTCCTCTTGCCTATATCCGCCGAGAGGAACTTCACGTGTTCCCGTATCGTATCGCCGGCGTATGCGTCGGATATTATGAAGAACGCCGCCAGTGTTATCGATAGGATCCGCTTCATTTTTTTCGCTTTTTTGAACCCGCCTTCTTCTTCGCGCCGGTATGCCGGGACTCTTCATGCCGGCTCTTACCAAAATCGCTTACACGAAGATTATCCTGATGCCTGGGCATTTCATCGCGGTGACTTTTGAACGGGCCGCCTGTCTTGCGCTTCGAAAAACATTCTTTGCAATAGACCGGACGGTCTCCGCTTGGCTTGAAAGGCACCTCGCATCCTTTGCCGCAATCGGCGCAGACCGCTTTATGAAGGGTCCTCTCCCTGAAATTCGTATCGCGATTCGCGTCGGAGGGCCGCTGTGAATTGCCGAAATGCTGGAACGGCCTTGGAGCGTGTTCCGCGTTGAAGGGCTTCGCCGCGGGCTTGTTGATCAACGAGTCTATCTTCTTCTCCAGAAAAACCAGTTGCTGCTGTATCTTGGCCAGCATCTCTGTTATATCCGGCTTGTCCTGCGGCGGAGAATAGCTTTTGTGTTTCGATTGCTTTTTCATCTTACTCCTTTTTCTCTATATGCCGCTTCTTCGAAAAGCGGCGGTTAGCATTGCCTGTTACGGATATAATTATCTACCTTTCTTGCTCATATCTTTTCATCCTCTCCGGCGGTATCCTGCAGTTTACCGCGCACGAGGTCTCTCAAAGCCGCAAAATCGGCGATCCGGTAAGACGACGTATCGATCGGCGGGAATATCACCAGCCTCCCCGACACTTTCGTCTTGAAGATCCAGCCGCCCTTGGGGATGGCCTCTCTTGTGCCGCCGATAAATACGGGCAACAGAGGTTTCTTTTCCCGTATGGCCAGCTTAAAAGCGCCGTTCTGGAATTCATTCATGTCGTCCGTGCCGCTGCGCGTGCCTTCCGGGAAGAAGAGCATGGATACGCCGCTCCTGAGCCGCTCGGCCGCCTGCCTGTAGACCTTTTTTATACTGCCGAATTCTCCCCTGGAAAGCATGATGTGGTCATTGACCCAGAGCAGCCCGCCGATGAAAGGCAATTTAAGAAGGCTCTTCTTGGCTACCCATTTAAAGTACATGTGCGTCTTATATATGATTATTATATCGGCAAAACTTTGATGGTTGGCGACGACCACATACGTCTTATTGTGGTCGATATTTTCCAGCCCCTCCACCTTGATCTTCCAAAAGGGGTTCATGGCTACGAGCGCGTCCGCCCACCAGAAACACTGGGCATGCACAAGCCTTTCCCTGTTGGCGACCTGAAAAGGCATCTTCTTTATGATGAGGCTGGAAAGAAAAGCGGCCGCGGTGATGACAACGCCCGCGATCCATATAAGTATCGATATGACGATCTTCATTACTATCTCTTCCTGCGGACCTTATCGAATACCTCTTTATTTATAGCCTGCAGATCTACCGGCTTCCCGGCGGCCTTCAGTTTTTTGACCGTCGCGCGAACCATCAACCGCTTGATCTTCTTCTGCTCCGTTACGCTCTTTTTTCTCTTGCCGAATCCGCACTTCTCGCTATAAAGCCCCATCACTATCCTCCCGGTTTATACTGCTGTTAAAACGGCATTTCATTACGTATTATTATATTTTATAACCATTTTTTGCGCTTGAAGAACATAAGCATAAAAATAGTTATGACGCCCATGGTTAATATGACGCCCGGATAGCCGAAGTCGTGCTCCAGCTCAGGCATGTGTTTGAAGTTCATACCGTAGATGCTCGCTATAAGCGTAAGGGGCATCATTATGGTGGCTATAATGGTTAGGGTCTTCATTATCTCATTCAGCCGGTTCGATACGATCGAGACATAGGCCTCCATAGCGCCCGATATGACGTCGCGAGACGTCCCCACTATATCGTTGAAACGCACCATGTTGTCGTAAAGGTTCCTGAAGTACATGATATTCGACGGCGTTATATACTTATAAGTCCCCCTCGACAGCATTCCTATGACATCCGCCTGCGGCCCTATGGTGCGCCGCAAGTTCATAACGTCGTTCTTGAGATTGTATATCTTCTGGAGCGTCCCCTGGTCCGGTGATTTGAAAAGTTCGTCGCTCATGACGTCCACCATATCGTCGAATTCGTTGATGATGGGGAAATAATTATCGATGCACGATTCTAGGATGGAATAAAGGAGCATATCGGCCCCGTGCATTATCATGGGAGACTGCTTCCTGACCCTGTCCTTGCAGGTCGCGATAGAGCTGGATTGTTCGCCGTGGAATGTGATGAGGAAGTTCCTGCCCAGGCAGCAGTCGACCTCCGCCATGGCGATCTTGCCTTTCTGGCTGTTATTGCCTCCCTGTATGGAGATGATCACCATAAACAGGTAGTCGGGGAACTCTTCTATTTTGGGCCGCGTGTTGGGCATAATAAAATCTTCAACGGTGAGCGGGTGGAGGTTAAACACATTGGTAAGCACGTCTATATCGTTATCGTCTATATCGCAGACGTCGAGCCACAATACGGCTCTCTCGTCTTTTGTGGCGCTCACCATCTCTTCCGGCGTAATGCCTGTCTTAAATCCATGCTCGGGATGGTAATAATGATTTTCATACATGGCGGTTAATCTTTCCCTTTGACTTTGAGAGGCATCGCGCCGGCCAACTCGCCGATCACATTGACGAGCTCGCTGTTAGACGGGACGACGATCTTGGCGTTGTCCTTCAACGCCGCCTCTACGGCCTCTAACTTCCGCAGGAGCTGCGCGTTCCCGATGAAATATTTATCCGCCGCTTCATTGACGAGCGCGATCGCCTCGGCCTCGCCCTGGGCCGTGAGAATCTTCGCCTGCTTTATACCTTCGGCCTTCTTGATCTCGGCGCGCCTGGCTCCGTCGGCCACCGTCTCCGTAGCCGTGGCGAAATCGACGGCGGCGATCTTCTCGTTCTCAGCCTTGACGACTTTATTCATCGTCTCCTGGACGTCCTTTGGCGGATCTATCTCTTTAAGCTCCGTCCTGACGATGTCGATGCCCCAGCTCGCCGTCTCTTCGCAGAGCGTCTTGTGGAGCTCGGCGTTGATCTTTCCCCGTTCGCTATTCGCGGACTTCAACGTCAATGTCCCTATGATGTTCCTGAGTGTAGTACGGGCCAGGTTCACGATCTGATACCTGTAATTGTTTACATTATACTGGCAGTTCTTTACGTTCTCCTCGTCCGCCTTGACGCGGAAATACACCTGAGCGTCGACCCTTGCGTTCAGGTTATCGTTGGTGATTATCTCCTGCGGTTCGGCGTCGACCATCTGTTCGGTGACATTTACCTGGTACATATTATCGATGATGGGGATTATCCAGTGGAATCCCGCCCCGGCAAAGGCGTGATATTTACCGAGCCGTTCTACAAGCCCTCTGTGCGTCGGCCGCACGATCCTTATTCCCGCGAAGAATAATATAATAGCCGCCAATGATAATGTGAACATTATGATCATAACTCCTCCTCTATATTTAAATACCGAGCAAAGCGCTTGAGCCATGTTTAGTTTACTACGCTGCGGATAATATTTAAAGAGAAATAATATTTTTCCAATCTTTTTGGATATTATAGGTGGGATGCATTTTGAACTTCAATCGCGCGGATTCGATACTATCACCGACCAGGCCGGCGAGGGAATAGTCTCCGAACCCTTCCTGCCCCAGGTAATAAAGATACCCTATCTCTTCAGGCTGAAGGCCCATCAATCTGGCTCCGATGCCGTCGGCCTTCAGGGGATCCGTCGAACAGACAGCGGCATTCAGGTCCACCGGAAAACCGTCCACCGGGCCGTTCCCGTCCATACAGCGAAAGCCGTCCAGCACCACAAGATCCGGCCATGTATGGCGCGCGAGTTCAGCCACATTGCGATGGATAACCTTTGTCGCTTTCAGGTATGTAATGGATTTCTTAAATATCAAATTTACTAAACCGGGCGCCCTCCGCCTCATCCATGCTATGTAAGAGGTCGGTATATAGGTGAATATCGTCCTGGAGTCGGGGGCGCTTGGCGTGCGCAACCCGTGAAGGATGGACTTGTCTTCCTGCTTTATCATGCCGGCCATATTCTTGATGCCGAATGTGGCGATGGCGTAATTATGGGTCTTAGGGACGGCTATGGATATACGATGATCGAAATCGTAAAAATGTTTTATCACCCTTATCTTCTCGCCCCCGGCGATGGATCTTACATGAAGTTCGGTAAAATCGGAAAAGTCCTCTATGCACTCCAGCTTGACGTTCCTGTATTTTTTTATAAGCTCATAATACCCGAATTTGCGGAAGACGTCTCTTGTAGCCGTTTTCTCATAGTAAGCGCTGCCGCTGCCTTCCAGTATGGTAAACCGGCTGCCGCTTAATTCACTGAAATTATCGAGCAAAAAATCTATTACAGCCTCTACGGCCTTTACGTCGGTATTTGCAAGCTCATTTTGGGTGGCTGTCAGGTTGGGTTTAATAAGGATATTCTTTTTATTTCTTACGCCCTCAAGGTCGGGCCTTATCAGGCCAAGCGCCTTTATGATATTATCATACCTGTTGCCGCCTTTTACCAGAGAGACCTTCTTAAGATCGCCTTCCATTTTATTGACTTCCTATTCTGATCGATCCCGCGCTTAAAGTTCCAGGGGACGCGTCATCTTGTGACGCGTCCCCTGGAATCCTATTACCTATTATCGGTTTTCACGGAATATATTACAGCGTAAATACGGTCTTTTCTATCTTCTGCTTGGAAAACGCCGCCTTGACCTTATCCACCGAGCCCTGCAGCGCGGTCAGGATCTTCGTGACCTCTTCGGGGGTATATTCGTAACTGGAACCGGCGAGATTCGCTATAAGCTCGACCTTGGATATAGCGTTTACCACCCTCTTTGACGCAAGCCGTTTAAATTTGTCGCTTTTGCTTTCACCTGCCACATCTTTTTCTTCACTCTCCGACATACTTCTCCTCCTTTCATTATTTTGTATCTAGTATACCATAAATTTAGCGTAATTACCCGTAAACATTGAGGGGCAATCAGGCATTTTTTATGAATATGCGTTTCAGGGAGTTGCCGAGCCTCTTCTTTTTCATTTCTCTTGCTACTACACTTTTTATCAAACGCGGACCTACGGATAAAAACATGATGATCTCATTAAAAGTGAAGAATCTCACTATCAGCAGTTTCCTCAATATTTTTAAGACCTGAAGCGGCGTATAGAATGAAAATTTGATCTGCCTTCCTATTTTTTTTAAAGACGCATGGCTAAAAGTATCTGAATACAATTCGCCTTTTTCGGTAACGTGATAACCCGGCGTATTTTCTGCGACCTTTCTGAGCGGAGAGAACTTCTCTATGCGCAACTTCTGGAACGTGATAGAATCAAGGCTTATCTCCTTTGAGAACCTCGCTATATACAACATCTCTTCCTTAGTCTCCTCTATGTTGCCGTAAATAAAGTAGCCGTGATAGTATATGGGGTATTTTTTCAATACGGCAAAGCATCTTCTTATTTCGGATGAGTCAAAACCTTTATTAAGCTCAGTCAATATATGGTCGTGCGGGGATTCTATGCCTATGAACAGCATCTTGAAACCCGCCTTCACCATCTTCTCCAATAACCCGGGATGCTTGGATATTTCGATACGGGCCTGCGCCATAAAACGTTTTTTTATCTTGCGCGCTATTATCAGGTCGCAAATATCTTCCGACCTTTTTATATCCGTAAAAAAGTTATCGTCGTTGAACAGGATGGTGCCGGCGCGTATCTCTCCTATCTCATTCACGACGGATTCAACACTGCGCGCCGCGTAATCTCTTTTTTGGCCAAGTGGATTCAGATTGAATGTGCAGAACTTGCAGTTAAAAGGGCAGCCTCTCGCGCTTAAGACCGAGTCGAACGTAAAACCTTCCATGCCGATCCCGTTTATTCTCATGTAATATTTATTCCGCCGCAATCGGCGGTCCGGCGAGCCTATGATATCGACATCGGGTAACGGCCTGTTCGCGTTATGGACTATCCCCTGATTTCCCCTGTAGGAGATGCCCAAAATATCTTCACGCGGTGTACCTTTTAATATCTCTTTTATAGTCTCTTCACCCTCACCCCTGACAATTATATCTATTTTTGGACAGGCTCGAAAAAGTTCCTCGACCTCTACCGTGGCTTTATACCCTCCTACTATCAGCGGTATATTATCCGGCAGCGTATTCAACAGGCCGCAGATCTCTTCATACTGGCGATCCCAACCGACGCTGACACATACGATATCGATCTCCTTGCGTATAAAATCGATCAGATTACCGGTATCGCACAGGTCCGTTTCGTATCGCAGGTCGAGAAGAGTTATTTTATCGGCAAGGCCCTCGGCGCTGGAGGCCACATATTCAAGGCCTGTTGGCGGAAATAGCCCCATTATGCTTGTCGCCGTGTTCTCGATATATGGATTCAGGAACAGGGCGTGTTTATATTTCATCGCTGAATTTCCGTTTCACGGCGTCATACTCTTTCATCGTCGTATCGAGTCGAGAATAACAGGAGTCGATCTTATCCGCCAGTTCTTTCAATTCTCTCGAGAGTTCGCTTCTCCGGATGGCTCCGAGGCCGCCTAGTTTAGAAGATTTCGCGAGCTCCTCATTCACGGAAGCCATCCTTGCCTCGGAAGATACTATCTCATCCTCCAGGCTCTTGATCTTCGCCTCGAGAGGCTTTAAAACCTTCGACTTCATAGCGATAAACTCAGCGCGGGCCTTGCGAGACATCTTACTATCATGCCCTTTCGGTGCGCGTTCCGGCGGGCTTTTCGGCCCGGTCGATCCTGACAGCCGCTGTTTGGTTTCCGTCGCGCCGGCCCGGCCGGATGGGGCTTGAGGCTGGACAGGCTTAGATTCCGGATAGCTTTCAGCCTTTGCGGCGGGCGAACCTTCGTCGTCCTCCCATCCGATCCTGTCCAGGAACTCCCGGTAATTACCCGGATACAGGAATGCCCTGTCGTTCTTGAAGACGATCAGCTTCGTCGCCACTTCGTTCAGGAAATGCTCGTCGTGCGCCACTACAAGCGCCGCTCCCTCGAAATCCCGCACGGCATCCATCATCGCCTGGCAGGATTCGATGTCAAGATGGTGCGTGGGCTCATCCAGGAAAAGGATGTTTGAAGGCGCCGCGAGTATCTTTCCCAACAGAACCCGGCTGCGCTCGCCGCCGGAGAGGACCTTTACCTTCTTCTCGGCGTCGTCTCCGGAAAACATCATCGCTCCGCATATCCCGCGCACGCGCGATTTATCTATAAATGCCCTGCCGAGGCATATCTCCTCTTCCACGGTAAGGCCGTCGTTAAGGTCGGCTGTATTGGCCTGCTCGTAATAAGCCGGGAGCGCCGCGGTGTGCGTCTTAACGCTGCCACCTACGGGCTTAAGCCGTCCGGAGAGCAATTTTAAGAGCGTCGTCTTGCCTTTGCCGTTCTTTCCCACGATGCCGATCTTGTCATGCCTGCTCACGATAAAGTTCAGGCCGTTTATGAGGTACGGTTCCTTGCCGTCGTATGAAAACGCAAGGTCATTCACATCCATAACCTGCCCGGCGCGGAACGGCTCATAATTGAATGAGAACGACAACGTGCGGATCTCTTCGAGCTTCTCCAGTTTTTCCATCTTTTCAAGCTTCTTGATGTTCGACTGGACGGTCCTGGCGTGGCTCGCCTTCGAGCGGAACGTGTTCACATACTCCATGATCTGCTTGCGCTTCTTCTCGTCCTCCAGGCGCCTCTTCTCGTGCACCTCTTCGTCCTTATGAAGCTGCGCGTAATACTTCGCAGTCGACCCTTTCATCTTCCTCACCATGCCGCGATGGATACCCACTATATGCGTCGACACGCTATCGACCAGGTCCCTGTCGTGGCTTATCACGATGAGTTCGCCTTTCCACGACCGCAGGAACTTCTCGAGCCACCTGATCGAGACTATATCCAGGAAGTTCGTAGGTTCGTCGAGGAGGAGCATGCCGGGTTCGGAGACGAGGGCCTTGGTGAGGGCGATGCGCATCTGGAACCCTCCGGAGAATTCCGACGGGCTATGATTGAGATCCTCTTCGCGGAAGCCCAGCCCTGAGAGTATCTTCTCCGCTTTCCATTCGGACCCGATCTCTTCAGGGCCCAATCCGACGCAGCCTTCTTCCAGCACGGTAGGCTTTGTGAACTTAAGGTGCTGGCCGAGATATCCTATGGAGTAATTCCTGGGCTTAAAGACCTTGCCCTCGTTGGGCTCCTCTTCGCCGGTGATTATCCTGAAAAGCGTGGTCTTCCCCTGTCCGTTGCGGCCCACGAGCCCGATCTTCTCGCCCGCAAGGACATCGAAACTCACGTCGGAGAAGAGCACGCGTGTGCCGTACCGCTTACTGATATTCTTTACTGCTATCATCTTTTTCCCCGGTAACGAACTGCTTCATAGAGGCATATAGCGGAGGCGCTGGCGACATTCAGCGAATCGATCGTCTTTGAGATAGGGATGCGGACCTCGGCGTCGGCGATATTCAATACCTGGCGCGATACTCCTTTATCCTCGTTGCCGAAGACAAAACAGATATTGCCGGAGAGCCCGGCCTTGGCGATATCGTCCGTGCCTTTGTCGGGAGTGGCGGCGATTATACGTATATCAAATTTTTTCTTAAGCCTGACAAGGCTTGAAGCCAGGCCGCGTTCATAGCAGACCGGCAGCCTGAAGATAGCGCCCATCGAGACGCGAACGGCTTTCCGGTAATACGGATCGTATGTCTCGTTATCGACTATAAGCGCCTGGACCCCGAACGCGGCCGCGTTACGCGCTATGAGCCCGACATTCTGCGGGTCATTTACGGCATTCAGCGCGACGAGGAATAACGGGCGCCTGAGAGTTTCCACCGTATTGGCGACTGTAAGTTTTTTGGGGCAATACCCAATGGCCATGATACCCTTATGAAAACGAAAACCTATGATCTCCTCTATCAACTTATCGGCCGCAACGTAAGTAGCGGCTCCTTTCGAAGCCATCATAGCAAGGAGTCCCTTGTATCTGGGGACCGTTCCTCTGGCCGTAAGGCATGACGCTATCCGGCATCCGCTCTGGACCATGCTGTTAACTACCTTCTCCCCTTCAGCTATAAAGATACCTTCCTTTTCCAGCTGTTTTCCCTTAAGAGAGCGGTATGACGCCAGGCGCGGATCATCCGCGTCCTGTATAGAGATAAAAGTCGACCTTGGTTTAGCTGTCATTTTCCGGTGCTTCCTTTCCGTTGCATTTTATATATTATACTTCCAAACAGCATATATGTAAAGTCATCATAACTTGTTCAAGTCTTAATCACTTTACTTATGGTCTGTTTTGGTATAAGATTTATTATATGGAAGTGAAAAATTGTTATAATTGCGGATCTTCTGACCACCTATTTTACGCTGAGGAGAATGGCTTTAACCTGGTGAAATGCGCCGGATGCGGCTTATTATTCGTAAAGAACCGTCCGGATGACGATCAAATATCCCAGGCGCATAAACAGGGCAAACATGGCGGCGTAAACACATTTGACATGACCGGCAATTTTGATAATAGCAAAATATCAAAATATTTAAATATTCTTGACGACATGTTTAAGGGGAATCTGGGAAATAAAACAACGTGGCTTGACATCGGTTGCGGACACGGCGAGTTCATAATGGCTGTTCAAAAATACAGCTATGGAAAAATTACCGCTACAGGGACGGAGCCGAATATCAAAAAACAGGGGTCAGCGCGCAGGAGAGGCTTGAACGTCGGCTATTTCGATATAGACTCCCATAGCGAAAAGTACGATGTCGTATCAATGTTGAATGTATATTCACATCTTCCCAACCCTCCTTCATTTATCAGGTCTGCGCGAAAATTATTGAAAAAGGGCGGCGAGCTTATTTTAGAGACAGGAGATACCGCAAATTTTTCCGCGGCGGATCACTATAAGCCTTTCTTTCTGCCGGATCACTTGAGCTTCGCATCCGAAAAGATCGTTGTGAATATACTGGAGCGCATGGATTTTGAGATCTTAAGCGTACAGAAATACCCCCTCATAGGATGCGGTTTAGGCACTATTGCCAAAGAACTTATTAAAGCCCTGCTGCCCAAACATAAGTCCCGGATATGGTCGTGTTTCAGGCAAAAAATGTATTCAAAAGCAGACATGTTTATACGGAGCGGATTAAAGGATTAGAAATCGCGTTTTTATCTTTCGCGGATAAAAAGTCCGTCCACCTGAAGAAGCTCTGCAGTATCGGGATGGCGCAATTCCGACAAATGGCCGCGATAGACAAAACCTCTTTTGCATCCATACCGCAAATACGCCTTGAATGCGCAGTGTATTGAAAGTACCATCAGTAATTGTTCAAGCCTTCTACAGAATTGATTTCAAATATCCGCCATCACAACCATTTGGAAATTATATTTTTTGCGCTTTTCCGGGCAGAATAAAAAAATCGTTGTAATTTATAAAACGCCCTCGTCGTTACGTTCGGCATCGTCCTCTTCATATGCTCTTCCACTATTTTTACTACACACGGATCTTCTTCCGGTTTTACCTTTTCTACTACGATAGGACGGTCAGACATATTTACACTATATAACTTTGCATAAGGTGTCACATTATGACTAGAGTCCGGGGCAATCCCTATATGATCGACAAGGGACCTGCCGGGGAAAAGATTCAAGCTATTTCTCAGATATGAGGACGCATACCAGCGGGCAGCCCACGCATCGCTCAGGCCCGTAGACTGCTTTTTAAGCGTGCGCATGAATGGGTACATTCCATTCATGTCAAATGCTTTGCCGCATTTCAATTCTTCCAATTTACGCAAAAGCTTTTTCCCATCCTTCTCGAAAAAACCCCAGGCTCTCTTCCATGTCGCCCATCCATAAGAGGAAAACATTTTTAAAAAAAAGGTTTCCGGAATTTTTCCAGTTACTCCGAAAAAGTGACCGCATACACTGCTTACCCTGTCTTCATTGCTGTATAGCTCCAAGGCTTCGTTCATAAATTTCAAAAAATACGGAGACAGGTCCAGGTCGTCTTCCAAAACAATTACCCTATCGCGCATATTTACGATTTCGGTAACCCCGCTGATTATCGATTCGGCCAATCCAAGATTAGTGTCCTTTTCGATAATTTCTATTTTTTTAAATCCGTCCACTTTTCGTAAAAATTCCCTCATTTCAGATACGCGTTTTTCATCATAATTGGATTTTGGACCATCTGAAAATACAAAAAGATCGCTCTCGCCAGCCAAAAGGTTTTTTTGTAAAGCCTCGATGGTCCTCTTGGCAAAGAAAACTCGGTTATAAACAAATAATGCTATGGGTGCAAGCCTCATTTTTTAACACCTGCGATAACCAGAAGACGGTTAAATACATTACGGAAATATCTTACGAATATGATCAACAGGTCACGGGTAAAAGACACAACCCAGAATCTTGAATGTTTTCTATTGAAAATATAACGGGTCCGGATATTAAACGGATTTTTTATTGCGAAAATCCATTTTGCATACTCGATGGGATTGATTATATATAAACGCATCTTTTCTTCCTTGCTTTCGTTCGCATAGACAACCGATTTAGCGCACACTATCAGATCGAAACCGGCCTTTTTGGCGTTAATGCTGAAATCTTCGTCTGCCGCCGATTGAGGCAACGCTTCATCAAAAAAACCTATTTTTTCGAACACAGGGACAGGTATGAGCATTCCCCTCCCTACTAACATATCCATCTTGATAGCTTCCTGCCCTTCAGGCAACTTACACCCCTTGTTTTTCATAACAGGAAAAGTAATGTTTCCTGATTTTATATCTATGGCAAGCGCGCCGATTAAAAGACCCGGATTATTTCCGGCGCATTTCACGATATTCGCCAGAAAATCATCCCTGATCTCGACATCATCATTTAACGTCAATATGAAGTCTTCTTTTTTGCACCCCGGCAGCACACTCTTTATCCCTAAATTGACAGATTTTGTCCACCATAGATTTCCATCCCCGCTCAGCAAGACAACGTCGGGGAATTCGTTCCTTACCATATCGCCTGTGCCGTCGCTGGAACCATCGTTAATTACAACGCATTTAAAATCTGTGAACGTCTGTCTCTTTAAACAGGCAAGGCAGTTTCGAGTTAGCTCTCTTCGATTATGTACCGGAATTATAATATGAATCATAATAATGTACTCTTTGTCTCATTATTTTGCAAACATACAAAAGCTAATCCCAATATAGCAAAAACAAATTCCGGTAACTCATAGGAAAGGGACCAAAGAAAAGCGCTGGACAAAAAAGAGAATAATGCAATATTTTCCAAAGAATATTGTTGTAATTTCAAAAACCTAACCACATAATACACAAACGAACCAAAGATAAGCCATAGACCAAATATTCCATTATATAGTAAAGCCGTTAAGTACCCGCTATGGAAATGATGGCCGGTTAGTTTACCTGGGATAAAGTCATATAGTGGTGGTAACTCAAATCCTTTGAAACGCATGCCGAATAAAGAATTTTTTGCAATAAACGGCATATAGTATTTATATTGTTCATAGCGCCAGGCGCCTGTTCCTTTTTCTTTAAATTCAGATATCTCCTTAAACCTCATGTTCAAAAACTCCATAATCTTATCATATTTTTCTCCTCCAAAAATTACAGCATGCGACAATATGACTAATATTATAAGAATTGCGAAAAAAGAGAGTCGAATATGCTTGTTTTTCAAATCTACATTCTTACACCTCAGCAATAAAATGCTGAATATAGATAATGACCAAATACTGCATATCCATACAGTCCTGTGTTGTTCTATAAGGATTATGAAAAAATTAGTTATGATAAAAGCAATATTAATCTTTCTCCCGTTTTGAAAATAACTAATTATTAAAAGAAGATTAGCCAGAAGTAATAAATATACATAATGAGCGGCTGTGGCCCTTTTAACCTCGAAAATATTGGATAAATAAGTCGTCTTACTAAGTATAATAATATATACAATGCCACATGCCGAATAGCACAATCTTCTTATGAATCGCATTACGTCACGTTGATCCGAAAACAAGCCATAAAAAGCAAAAGTATATAATATATAACTCAAAAATAAAATAATATGCGGATATAACATAATTTTACCGTATCGCAAAATAGATTCCGTGGATAAAAACATATAGCAAATCAACAAAAATATAAAATTTATCTTAAAATACCTAACATTCATTTTATTTGTTACAAAATAAAACAGCGATACTAGAAAACAAAACAATATCCCATAGTCTTCTAACATGCCGAATAACTTTCTTTCGGGATCAAGCAAATCCGTTGAGAATATGAGACACAACAGATAAGCCAGGATTAGAAAGCTAATTATTTTTTTTTCCATTACACATATCCAGTTTAATTATTACATTTATCCCGACTTTTCAATATCTATTGACCGCTATAAATGCAGTGACATTTCGCTGAATACCATAATATTATTAATATACCAATAAAAAATATCCGGTATGCTTGATAGTTTTTTTCTTAATTTATCCGTACGATTTTTGTCGAATTCAAAATTGTATTTTTTGAATCTCTCAATCCACCATACATAAGGCTTTTCATTACAGTGGTCTGTGCCTCCTTGACCTACGGGTGCGGCTCCAAATAGGATGGTAGAACTTGACATAATCAAATTGTTAATAAGCATATCAGAATATTTTTCTTCTATATGCTCTCCCACTTCTAAGCACATACATAAATCATATTTATGCGTAACGGTATACTTTCTCCTTATGTCGAATAATACAAAATTTTTAACATTTATTCTGGAATATTTTCTATTGGCTTCGCTACCGTCAATTCCTAAGATTTCTATTCCTTTTCTTTCAAAATATTCCAATATGGTTGCTGTGCCGCACCCAAAGTCAACAACTGATTGCGGATGAAATTCAATATCAATAATTTCGCCCATTTTGTTGGCGAATTTTAAACCCTGAAGATTTTCAATAGCAAAAGGTTCATTATAAATAAAGTTAATATCTTTTTTAAAAATTTTTAATATTTTAATACGCGCTTTTTTTATAAAGCTCCTTAACCTCATACGACTTTCCTTTCATTTATACACAATACTAGTTTAACCCAAAACGATTTTTTATCCATTTTTATGCATGAAGATTTGTAACGTCATCACTTGCTTTAAAGTCTGAGTAATATAGCCCGCGCACCTTATTATTTTACATTCTAATAAAATAATGCGTTTTTCATCGTTACCCGATATGTACCCCAAGCGATATACCAAGTATTTAAGCATATAGTACATAACGTGGAGGATTTTTTTAATGGCTATTATCAGGCCAAACTTTACGCCTCTTTCATGCAAATCAATAATCGCTTCGGATATGCCTTCCTGATACAGTCTGTTCCTAAGCCAGTTTTTGTTTAGCCGTGAAAGATGAAGCTTATGATGGATTACCGCATCCGGTGAATAATAAATCATGCCTCCCTCTCGTCGTACTTTACAGCAAATATCAGTTTCATCTCTGGATAACAATAAATTATCCTTTCTGCCTATACTGGTATTGAACAGCCCTATTTTATCAAATATTTTCTTTTTAAACGACATATTTGCTCCAACAGGATAGCATTTATCCTTAAGCAATAAGTATTTATCTCCAAGATCAAATCTTCCCGTTACGAAATATGCTATTTCATCCGGCAGCCACTTGGGCATGTCGGTATACCCCAACGGCAGTATCTTGCCTCCAACAACATCAGCATCATATTCATCATAGGCTTTTAATAGATTTTTTAACCATTTTTTATCTGCCACAGCATCGTCATCAATAAAAGCCACTATATCCGCTTCGGAATATTTGAGTCCGGCATTCCTGGCAAACGAAAGTCCGATTTGATTCTCAATTATATGTTTTATTCTAGGAGCTTGAATGTGAAGATATTTGTCGACTAATTTTTTGGTATCATCCTGCGAGGCGTTATCGACTACTATAATCTCATATTTATCCTTATCAAAATCTTGGTCAGCAAGGCTCTTTAAAGAATTCTCTAGATCTTGATATCGGTCTTTAGTGCAAATGATTGCGGATATAAGAGGCTTAGGCATAGTTACTATTTTTTACCCCATTAGCATACGCTGCATAAGTCAAGTCTATTTTAATTAATAACTAATGTCCTTTTATGATCTTTTTAATTGCATTCTTAACATCCTCTATCGTAACTTGCGCAATACAATGTGATTCGGAGCTAACACAATCATATACACATGGGCTGAGCGGATGTCTCGGATTAACTATAACACAGCGAGTTTTCCAAGGCGCGAACCTAAATGGGGATTTTGCCGAGAATTTGTTTCCGGAATCCGACCAGGAGCTTATTTCTATTACCGGAATCTTCATTGCCGCTGCTATATGCATTACACCTGTATCGTTTCCAAGATAAAATCTGCAATATTTCAATAAACCCGCTGTTTGTCGAAGGGTCGTTTCACCCATTATATTTATTATTCTGTCTGAGAATTCCTTTTTAATATTATTTTCGATATAATCGCCTATTAATCGCTCATTTTTATTACCCAAAAGAACTATTTTAGACGCTGTTTCTTTTAAAAACCAATCGAGCATATCCAAATACCTTTCTTTTGGCCACATCCTAAGATTTTCTTGTGCAGCGGGGCCAATTCCTACGAAAAAACATTTTGCATCTATGTTAAATCGCCGTAACAACGACTGTGCAAAAGTCGAATCATCTTCTTTTAACCAGAGTTCTAAATTATCCCTTTCAATTTTTCCTCCGATAAACGTGATAACATCTAAATTGTGCTCAACCTCATGCTTAAGAGTTTTATCTGATATTACATGAGTAAAAAGAATATCATATCTTTTGTTCAATTCAATTTTTTCAGGCCTTACATTTTCAGAATACCCTACTCTTAACCTGGCTCCGCTAAAATATATTATAAATGAACTATTACGGTTATCAACATCCCAGCGAGGTAAGATCGATAAATCAAAACGTCTTTTCCAAAGATGAAAAATAGAAAATTTTAGAGCGCTGATGTGCCACATTAAGTATGCAAAGATACCGGGCTCTTTCCAATCATGTGTTAATATCTCATCAACATATGGGCAAAGTTTTACTAAATTAAGAGCTTCAGGCCTTACTATCAACGTAATCCGCGCATTAGGTAAATTTTTGCGCAGCTCTCTTAAAAAAGGTGTAGTTAATACTACATCGCCAATCCCGTCGAGGCGTACAACCAATACCCGTTTTAAATGAGGCATGTCGATCTTTTTTCTATTCCAACGCCTGCCAAGAATCCAAAAGACCGGCTCACCGATAAAGAAAATAAACAAAGGCAAGGGGAAGATAATCAATATCCGTCGGATAACGATTTTACAAAGAGTTATGACCTTGTTTGACATGCTCACAATCCGTTTTTTTCGCAACAATATGAAAACTCCAGTATTTATCCTTACTGGGATTATATTCTATTATTTCCATTCCATTTTTTTTCAAAAATTTATTTACAACTTCGGCAGTAGGAATCCATTTATGTCCATAACCAACCCACGGACCTCCCCTATTCCACATCTTCATTGATTTATGGGGTAGATATAGAAATAGAATTCCCTGTTGTTTGATTTTCTTAATCCATAGCTTTAAAGCAGCCTGCCATTTGTCAAGGTGTTCAAGGCAATGTGAACTAAAAACATAATCTAAACTGTTATCAGGAAAATTGTCTAATTTGTAAGCATTTTGATGCTCTTCGTTCAATATTGGGATTGCTCCCGGCAATGGCCACGCATCAGCGCCTATGTCAATCCCCTTGCCAATGCAATATTGTTTTGCTTTATCAACAATAAACGAACTCGCATTTCCTTTATTCAGGTATTCAGGATACAGATCTCCTTTGTACTTATAATACATATCTCCGTTTTTATAAATCTGTACTATCTCCCGGCTTCTTAGCGACACGATAAAATAATGCCAGTGTTTATGTAAATAAAGAATAATTAACCAAGGGTTTTTTATTGCTTTTAAAATTTTCGCTGGCATACTTCTACTCATCAATGAATTATATCCATTTATCAATATAAAAATAAATAATATGAATGCTTTTTATATAAAACGAATTTTATGCCGATAGCTATATCAGCATACCATCTAATTTTGCAAAAGTAAATGAAAGTCCTATAAATTGTCCTATAAATTGTCAAGCCAAAATAGAAATGTCCTATTTTGTTGGAAACAGCCCTTTCTCTTTTGGGGTAACCTTTTCTTTTTGTTGATACTGTGTTGGCCTTTCGACGAGGGCATACGACAAGATATTGAAGGTCACGCGCACAATCGCAGATATTGACGGCAAGGATATCAAGAAGCACGCCACATCTCGGAGGCGACCTCCTACCGCAGCCTGGACAGGAATTTGTGGGATTAATTGCGCAGCAAATTATCCGAAAAAGTAGACTAGCCTTAAGCTTCGTATAATATAAAGACGTTAAATAATAAAGCTATCCACAGCCATATTTATGCAACAAAATTATACGAAAAAATGTTTCAAAACTACACCTCAACCCATGGAAAATCCTTAACAGTTAGGAATCGTTCTTTTATGCCCCAAAGAACTTTTGGGTGCTTAAAACATTCCTGTATCGGTATCTCCGGGATCTCTTTTTCCCCGAATGGATAGCGAATAAAAAAAGCATTGTATCCATATTTATTACACCCAACAAGGCGATAATTTTTTTTCTTTGCTAATTTTACTAAAGCAGGTAAAGACGCTCCGCAAAAATTCGGCATTCCACGGGTTAATGGGTACGTATATGCATTAAAATCGTCTTTATATGGAGCTGTTAACGCCTTATCCGGGCCGATTATATCTTGGTACTCAATTACAACAACTCTGGGGTTAATTACACTTATTGCTTCCCATATCCAGTAATCCATACCGTCCATATCTATTGATAAAAGATCTATTTCTCCCATAAAACCATTTTTCTTGATAATCTCATTGACATTATCCCGGGTTATCCAAGAATGTACAAAAACAGGAGGATATATCCAGGTATGTATATTTTTCTTGTAAAATTCTTGCCCTTCTTTGACTAGAGTCTCGTTACCGTCTACTAGCAGCCCATGCCATCCATGATTAATAATTAGATTTGCAGTATTGCATTCAATCCCATCTCCAGCACAAATCTCGACTGACTTTTTAATAGCCGCTCCAATTATTGAGAAAATATATAGCAGAATACCATCTTCATCTGTCTGAGAAAAAACTTTAAATCCAACCTCATCTATACCTGGGAGGCGATTTTTTGACTCGGCAAATAATTTATAAGCCAACTTTAATTGCAGCTGACAAACCGCGGAGGAGTAATTCTCTTGTTTAAGAAGAGGGGAAACTAAAAAGCCCCTAGCTTTACATGCTATCTTTTTTAATAAATTCATATTTTTTCTTTCTTTATTCTATCTATGTAGTTACAAAAATCTAGGATTGTTATATTTTTTTGCTATATTGATTTTATTCAAAATGCACTATTTTTATAAAAACTCCCTCGCCTTCCCTAACCATAGTAACTAGCTACTTACCGTAAAACATGATTATATACATATATGAGCTATATTTTATCACAAGTATATGATTATAGAAATAAATTTCTGATATGTGTCTGATATGTGTCAAGCCAAAATAGAAAAGCCAAAATAGAAATGATTTGACCTCGAAATGATCAAAGGGTATAATATGGACTTATAGCCCTGAAGAAGAAAGCATGAAATATCTTGCGATTTCAACGACCAAACATTAAAATACTGTCCAGCCTACTCGCAGCATGGGACTTACTCCAGAAAACCGGCGTAAGTGTCTATTATCTTATAATCTCATCAATCCTCGCGATAGTTTCCAGCATTTTTGAAGGCATCAGCGCGATCACTCTTATACCATTATTAAACGGGGTAATACATGTAGATTTTAGTTTCACTAAAGAAAATAAAGCATTTTCTTATCTTATTTATATATTTTCCGGCAATCTCAACCTTTCCAATACCGCTATATTCATAATCCTTTTAGTAATCGTTTTCCTATCGGCTGTGTTAAAAAATATTTTCCAATATCTCTCCGCTTTGAGTTTTTCATATTTTTCGTGGCAGTCAATTAATAAGTTACGTACGTCTATTTTTGACCGCTATCTCTCATTCGGAAAATTATTTTATGACCGATCAAGCGCGGGATACCTCCAAACTGTTATGCTGGATTATACAAACCAAATTTCCCAGAGGATGCTGCAAGCAAACGTAGCGTTGACTCAAATATTTCTGCTTGTCATATACTCTATTTTAATGATTTTCATATCATGGAAACTTACGTTAGTTATAATTATTATCTCCCCATTTTTTTACTTTGGCTCGCAATGGCTTATTGTAAAGATCAAGAAAAACTCCAACGCTTATACCGAATTTTACGCAGCTATGAGCCGCAAGCTGCAAAATGTTCTTTCCTGCATTCCGTTGGTTAAAGTCTATAACAACGAAGATGGAGAAAATAGGGATTTCATTCGCATAAATAATATTACTACAAAACTCGAGTTCGGCCTCGACAAGAAGTATTACCTGATCTTCCCCTTGCAGGAAGTAATCATGCTCTTTGTCATACTCCTTTTGGTATCCGCGATAGCTTTTATGGCGGCGAGGGGAAAACGCGACCTGGGTGAATTCCTTGTGTATTTCTATGTTTTAAAAAAATCCGTAACTGCAATAGGAGGGTTAAATACTTTCAGGGGATATATTTCAACGATAGACGGCCCTATTTCCGATATAATGAAAATGTTTGACAATAAAGATAAGTTCTTCGTATCAGACGGCTCGGAAGAATTTACCGGGCTTAAAGAAACTATCAGATTTAACCATTTGAAATTCTCTTATTTTGGTAACGAGAAAATGGTCCTGGAAAATATTAATTTTTCTATTAAGAATGGCTCTCTCACGGCGATAGTAGGTGAGACAGGAGCCGGCAAGACGACCCTGATAAACCTCCTTTTACGATTTTATGATTGTCCCCCATCGACTATTCTCATTGACAATGTAGACATTAGAAAATTTAGCACGAAATCTCTCATGTCCCATATGGCGCTAGTATCGCAGGAAGGATTGATATTCAACGATACTATACGGAACAACATAGTATACGGCTTGAAGGAGAAGGTGTCCGATAAAGACTTGAACGAGGCTATCGCGAAAGCTCGCCTAAGCAATTTTATCAACAGCCTCCCCGCCGGCCTGGATACGGTTATAGGTGACCGTGGCGTGAGGCTTTCAGGCGGCGAAAAACAGCGCCTCGCGATCGCAAGAATGCTTCTTAAGCCCGCGGACATAATCATCCTTGATGAAGCAACTAATGCACTGGATACGCAGACTGAAAAATTGATCGAGGAATCAATTTCAGAGTTGATAAAAAGTAGAACGGCGATCGTGATCGCCCATAGACTGTCCACCATAAAAAATGCCGACAAAATCGTAGTTATACAAAATAAAATATTGGCAGAAGAAGGCACATTGTCAGAATTGTTGGAAAGGAAAGGCGCGTTTTACCAATATTGGCAAGCACAAAAATTTTATTGAGCGTATGATACGAAAATCTTAGTAAGACCGGAAAGATAATCGCAGATTATCGGATCGATTATAACAATAAAAGATAGGGCACGATACTTTAAACCAATGAATAGGTAATATAAGACGTGGAAGATTGGCTTATACAAAAACAGAAAGACGCTATAAATAAAAAATTTGCCGATAATAAATCAATAGCGTTCGAAAGTAATTATTGCCATGACTATTTTCGAAAAATTCCATTATCGGCAGGAATAACATAATATGAAACCGCAGGATTTAACGGATTTTAAGGTGCTGGGTGTGCGTATAAATGCCGTCCAGATCCCGGATGTTATTGCCAGGATAGAAGATTGGATCAAGGAAAAGGCCGGATGCCATTTTATAGCTGTCACCAGCATGCACGGCATAGTAGAAGCCCAGCGTAATCCGGGCTTTAAACAAATTTTAAATTCAGCAGATATGGTCGTCCCTGACGGCGCGCCGCTCGTGTGGCTCGGCCGTATGAACGGGAAAGCGTTAAAACGTCGTGTTTATGGTTCAAAGCTAATGGATGCCTTCTGCCGGCAGACCGGAAAAAAATATAAACATTTCTTATACGGCGGAGCGCCGGGCACGCCTGAACTCCTGGCGAAGGTCCTGGGTAAAAATTATGGATCAAATATTGTAGGAACTTTCTCTCCCCCATTCCGGGCTCTTACGCCCGAAGAAGACTCCAAAATAATGGCCTTTATCAACAAAGCTCAACCTGACATAATATGGGTCGGATTGAGTACGCCTATACAAGAAGGATGGATGTACTCGCATAGAAATAAATTGAATGCTCCCGTAATGATTGGTGTAGGAGCGGCGTTCGATTTTCTGGCAGGGTTAAAGGCTCAAGCCCCCCGGTGGATGCGGGAACATGGTTTGGAATGGTTCTTCAGGCTTATCACAGAACCTGCGCGGCTCTGGCGCCGCTATTTGATCGGCGGTTCAAAATTTATCTACTATCTTATAATTGAACGACTGGGAATAAAAAATCCGAAAGGAGTCGGAAATGATAAAGAATAAAAAAATTCTGGTAACCGGGGCGGGCGGGTTCGTGGCGTCTCATCTGGCGCGGGAATTGTATGCTCAAGGTAATTTTGTAAGAGTAGCGGATATAAAATGGGACGGATATATAGATGAGCCTTACTATTCCGAAAAATTAACGCTTGATCTGAGAGATTCTAAAAATTGCCTGACAGCGACAAAAGGGATGGATTATGTTTTCAACCTGGCGGCAAATATGGGCGGCATAGGTTTCATTACCGAGGTTTGCGCGGATATCGTATATGACAATACGCTTATAAACGCGAATATGGCAAAGAGCTGCGTCGAAAATAAAATAAACCGTGTCTTCTTTTCCTCATCCGCATGCATATACCCTACATTTAAACAGGAAACGCCCGATGTCAAACCGCTCAAGGAAGAGGACGCGTACCCTGCGGATCCGGACAGTTTTTACGGCTGGGAGAAACTTTATGCGGAAAAGATATTCCAGGCATTTAAGCGGGATTATAAGCTTGATATACGCATAGCGCGGTTTCATAATATTTACGGCCCTGAGGGAACTTACGAAGGCGGCAGGGAAAAATCTCCCGCTGCCCTGTGTAAAAAAGTGGCGGATGCAAACAACCCAGGCGAAATAGAGATCTGGGGGGACGGCGACCAGACGCGCTCCTATTGCTATATCGATGACTGCGTTAAGGGATGCATCCTGCTTATGGAATCGGATCATATCGAGCCTTTGAATATAGGATCAGACAGGCTGATCTCCATTAATAAATTGGCGGATATGATCATAGCGATATCAGGTAAAAAGATAAGCAAAAAACATAATCTTTCCGCTCCGCAAGGCGTGAGAGGAAGGAACAGCGACAATACCAGATTGCGCCAGATCCTCGGGTGGGAACCGCAGATCACTTATGAAAAGGGTTTGGTAATAACATATAATTGGATAAAAAACCGGACTTCGAAAAAAGAAGCTGTTAAATCTAAGAACTAAGCCCATGTATACATCTCAAAGAAAAGTATTAACGTCGCTAAACATCCTCCTGGATAGCGCCATAGCGACATTATCCTGGTTCGCCGCGTTTATCTTAAAGGGCGCTATCGAGAAGGCCGGCCTCTACGACTTCAAAGGATTGACCGGCCATCAAAACTGGTCGGCGCTGATCCTGCTGTCAATTCCCCTTTTCCCTATCCTTCTCCGGCTGAATAAGCTATACCCCACAAACAGGCTGAGGCCGTTTTCGAAAGTCTGTATGGACGCGATAAAATCAACTGTAGAGCTGGTGATCATATTCGTCGCCTTTTCATTTTTCAGCAACGAATATCAATACAACCGTTCACTCATAGTATTGTACGGCGCCATACTTCCCGCCTTTTTCTGCCTGAAAGAATATTGGGCGAAGAAGATCTATCTGAAATATGGCAATGTTAAATCAGCCATTCTCATCGGAAAGGTCCACGACGTAGATCGCATCCTGGAAGAATTAAAGAACGAGGATCTGGGATTAAAGATCGAAGGAGTAATATACTTTAGTCATGGTGAAGCCGCTGAAAAAGAGCGTAAAGATAAAATTCCTGTGTTCGAAGAAGGCGTGAAAAATCTCGGCGATATACTCGAAAGGCTCAATATCGAACTTGTCATAACGGCCTCATATGAAGGGTTTGAGTCCGATGTGAGAAACATCCTGTTCCTGTGCGGCGAGAGAGGTGTAGAGGGCTGGATAAAACTTGCCCTGTTCGGCTTGCGTAGCGCCCGGCTCGACAGCGGGCGTATCGGCAATTCACACCTGCTGGTATTCAGCACAACTCCGCCCTACGACTGGCCGATATTCATCAAGACTCTCTTCGATTTTACCGTGGCGCTTATCTTCTTCCCCGTTTTCTGTTTTTTATACCTGCTGATAGGCATAGGTATAAAATTAAGCTCCCCCGGCCCCGTCCTTTTTAAACAAAAACGCGGCGGCCTGTACGGAAAACCGTTTATATTTTACAAGTTCAGGACCATGTATAATAACGCCGAGCAGAGACGTGAAGAGCTGCAAAAATTTAACATCATGAAAGGACCTGTCTTCAAGGTAAAAGACGATCCCCGCGTATTCCCATTCGGAAAATTTTTAAGGAGGACCAGTCTGGATGAGATCGCGCAAATAATAAATGTGCTAAAAGGCGAGATGAGTATAGTCGGCCCCAGGCCACTTCCTATGGTCGAGGTGAGCCAGATAAAGGGGTGGCAGAGGAGAAGGTTCAGCATGAAACCCGGCGTCACATGCCTCTGGCAGATCTGCGGAAGAAATAAGGTCTGCGATTTTACGGATTGGGCAAAGCTCGACCTGGAATATATTGACCATTGGTCCCTGCATCTTGACTTCTCGATATTCTTGAAGACTATTCCGGCAGTCTTAACGCGAAAAGGCGCCGAATAATAAATAGAATGGTATAAAAATAACCGCAAAATAGGAGGGAGACAATGGTAAAAACAGCCCGGGCATTGATTTTTTTAGGATTGGTCGGTTTAGTCGCGGGGGTATTATTACGGGTTACTATAGGCACCGAGATGATCAATCTGGGCATCACACAAATGAAGACGATAAGCGTCCTCGTATTTTCAAATTCTCTTATTCTCGCGGGGTTGGGGCTCAGTAAGCTGACGACCGGCTTATAATATTATTTGGAGTTTACTATCGATATCGAGTCGGTGACGGCAAGATTAATGATCTTCTTTTCTTTTGCGGGATTCCCGGAGTAATCCTGGACTACCATCACTATAGGTTTCAACGGTGAGCCCGGCTCTACCCCGATTACCCGCGCGATCTCTCCCGTATCCAGTTCGGCAAGAGTTCCTATAGGATACAGGGATAACGCGTTCAAGAGAGACCTCATCGTATCATGGTCAAAACTTCCTTTCAACGAACTCAGGAGAAGCTTTATCGTCTCGTGGGCGTTCCCCCCTTCGCGATACGGCCTGTCGTTAGTCAACGCGTCATAAGTGTCTACCAGCCCTATTATCTTCGCGTAATCGCTGATTTCATCCATCTTCAAACCGTCCGGGTAACCGCTGCCGTCCGTCCTCTCGTGATGCTCTATTATCGCGTCTTTAACGGTTTTACTGATATGCGGGATCCCGTCCAGGATTTCGATGCTGTCCGCGACATGCTTTTTTATTAACTCCAACTCTTTCTGGTCCAGCTTGTCCGGTTTAGAGATGATATCTTTATACCGGTCAAGGCCGATATCGCAGAACAGAGCCGCCTGGCCCAGCTGTCCCAGCCTGGACTTATTCAAGCCCATCTTTATACCTAAGAAAGACGCCAGGACGATCATGTTGGCTATATGATACGGTAAATAGTACCCTTCCCGCGTCTCGTATATCTCTTCCAGTATAGACTCCCCCGTGACAAGCTTATTGAAGAGCTCATCGAAAACAGCGTAAGCCTCCCGCATACAGGAGGCCATATCCCCCTTCTCCCTTGTCTTCTCAAGCAATTGGGACGCTGCCCGGACGATCCTTTCGTACAAAACGGCCATATCTTTTTTGGCTTCCGTATCTTCGTTCTTCATGGCGGATATTATCTTTTTTGACATAGACAGATAGTCCCTGTCTTTCTTTTTGTTTTCGAAATTATCTCCCCCGTCCCGGACACCGCCTGAACCGCCTATGAGATCAACCATTCTGGGCATACTGCGCGATCTCCATTGTCATATCATCACCGACCTTTTTCATGAAATCTATGTCGATATTTTTCAGCTCGCTGCCGAAACCCATAAAAAGCGCCATGTCGCAGATATTGTTGATCTTGCGGGGTATGCCTCCGGAATAATCGCAGATAGCGTCTACCGCGGACGGGGTGAATATCTCGGAGGCCCTGCCGGCCACATTCAAACGATGATTTACATATTTAGCCACCTCATCGCGGCCGAGCCCGGTCAGATGGTATGTCACCGCCAGCCTTTGCGCCAGCTGCGGCATGGTAGCGACTTTTTGGCGTAATTCCGGTTGGCCGATCAATACCAGGGTCACGAAAAAACGGTCATCATGCTGGAAATTGAGCAGGAGCCTCAATTCGTCGAACGTCTCTTTATGTTTAATTATCTGCGCCTCGTCCACTATGAGGACGGTCCGCTTATTCGCGCTGAAATTCTTATAAATCACGTTTTGGAATTCGTGTATCATCTGCGCTTTCGGCATTTTACGGTAATCGCCGGTAAGCTGGTAGAATATCTCCTGGATGAGCTGGGCGGAAGTCAGGTACGGGTGAGTCAGCAGGGCTACTTCGTATTCTTTGCCCTTGAGCAGGCCGTTTATCACGATACGGCTTAAGACCGTCTTGCCGGAGCCGTAGTCCCCGGTGAGCATTACAGCGCCTTTCCCCTCCCTGATGCCGTATAATATCCTCGCCAGCGCTTCTTCATGCCTGGAGGAGTAATACATGAATTTCGGATCGGGCGTGTTCTCGAAAGGCTTCTCTTTCAGCCCCCAATATGTCTCGTACATTTAAGTCGTCTTCCTGTTTGCGCCGGAGGCCGGTTTTGCCGCATTGGCGTAATATTTTCCCCCGTAGCTGTAATAAGGGGCCATGGTAAGTTTCGAGATGACGTTATTCAATATAAGGCCGTTTACTGTGCCTTTGCCCCTTATGTTCTCTATGTTCGATTTAGTCCTCCTAAGGGTAAGGCGGGAGGTAAAACCTACTTTGTACACTATCAGCACATCATCTACCATAGGTAATAAGACAGAGGTATCGCTTACCGATAAGATCGGGCATGTGTCCAGTATAACTATATCGTATTTTGGTTTAAAATATTCTATTATCTCTTTTATGCGTTCCGCGCCGAACATGTGCATACCGGTAGGCGCAATAGAACCGGCCGTCATAATATGTAAGTTATTAAGCCATGATTTTTTGAACATCTCCTCGGCATTTTGTTCCTGATCACTCAACATGATATCGGTGATATTCTTTATCACCGACTGTTCGGCTTCTTTAAGGTCGTTCTTCCCCGCTATTATATCGACGAATCCTTTGGATTTTTCAGGAAAGCCGAATAATTGATGGACTGAAGGCCTCCGTGAATCCGCGTCGATGAGAAGAGTCTTATATCCCATCTGCGCCATTAATGTCGCCAGGTTTGATGAGATCATGCTCTTCCCCTCCTGGGGCACGGCGCTGGTTATAAGCAACGTCTTGTTCTTAATGCGGCCGGCAGGTCCGCCTAAGATCGCCTGTATGTTCGTTCCGAGTATGCGGAAAGCTTCCTCGAATAACGGATCCACCGAATAGAAAGCCATTAAAAGACCTTTGGGGTTTATCCCAGCCGTAGATCGCTTCACTTTGAAGATGCGCTGCCGCCAGACCCCTTCTTTCACAGCGGACTTAGAGGCGCAGGGAATAATCCCGACCACTTTGATCTTGAGAAGATTCTCTATGTCTTCGACACTGTTGAAGGATGTCTCTACCACATGCTCGATAAAGAGCGGCACAGTTATCCCGGCCAGCGCTCCATATAATATGCCAAGCAAATAATGGATCAACGTCGGGAACGACTTCTTCTGCGGAGGTATCGCGTCCTCAACGAGGGAAATATTATCGATCACCTCAGCCTCTTTTATCTGGGCTTCCTGCAATTTCTGCTTTAAGTCGTTATATATCTGCTGATCAAGCGTTATATCCCTAAGCAGTGTGCTGTATTCAAACTCCTCTACCGGAAGTTTTTGCAATTCCTGTTTCATCTCTTCTATCTGCTGTCTTAAAGCCAGGACATCGGGATGCTTCTCCGTATATATATTCAAAAGATCCACCCGCTTCTGGTCGAGCTGGTCTATCTGTTTCCGAAGCGTTTCAGCAGTTCCGATGACTCCGGACGAAGTAAGCTGGCGCATCCTGCCCTCTTCTTTTTTCAGCTTCTCCGAAACCTCCTCCAGCGATTTTTTTATAAAGACGGCCACATTACGTTTCTGGAAATTTTTCTCGTTGAAGTTTATTTCTTTAAAAACTTCAAACATTTTATTCGCGATCCTGGCTGTCATGACGGGGTCGGTATCGGTCACTTCGAGTTCGATCAGGTTGCTTTTAGGGACGACGGTAGTCGAGATGTTCTTCATATAATCTTCGATCTTGCTGATATCCCTGCTTGTCACCAGCCCTAAGTCGACAAGGGTCTTCTCGATATTGGACCTGCTGGAGATCAATTTCGCGTAATCATAAAGCTCCTCCACGGTCGTGGCAACACGGCCGGTGGGCTGTTCCTGATATACTTGAGACGGTATTATAGCGCTGTAAGCGCTATCCACTTTGAATATAAGCCTGGCCTTATAAGTGGGCGCCTGCATCTTTAAAAAAAAGACCCAGCATATTACCGTAACAACGCAGACAACTATAGCCGTAAATCTACGACGGTAGATTATATCCAGGTAATCGTTCAAGTTTAGATTTGGGACGTCCATAATAAGATTATTGTTTGTCCAGTGGCTTTGTAAGTGTACGGTAATAAAAAGCCCCGTTAGAAGAATAATACGCGGCCTGCGCCCAAACATTGACATTTCTCATAAACTGCGTGAAGTCCGCGATAAAATGCCTGGGCACATAGACTATATCGCCGTTAGTCAGTAAAAGGGCCCTATCGACGCTTCCCTTGCGCAGAGCCTTAAATAAATCAACCCTCTTTACCTTCGGGTGATCGGTCAGGTTATCGCTTACTACTATGAGGCTTTCCATCTTTGCATCACGCGTGATATCGCCGGCCAACGCTATGGCGTCAACTATCGTTATCACTCCTTCATACGTATAGACGCCCGGATACTGGACCTCGCCGAGGATGATGATCTTATTTCCCGATATCTCCGATATCAGCACTGTGACATCCGGGACCCTGATATACAACGATAGTTTTTCCTTAAGGCTTGCTTGAAGCTGGTCGACCGTAAGCCCGATCGCCTTTATTTTTCCCGCCAGAGGATAATACAGATAACCGTCGGGATTTATCCTGACCTTCCGCGTAAGATTGGGATGGTTCCATATGCTGATCTCCAGCACATCACCTATGCACAGATAATACTCCTGCACCTGGGCGCTGTCGCCTACTATGGGAAACTGCCATCCCATAACGCGCGTGCCCCTATCCCTGAATCCTTGAGCGAATATCTGCGAAGAAAATAAAGCGGTTAATAATGACAGGACTATGTAGGTCTTAAATAGAGCTTTCATCCAGCCTCTTGGAAATGTTACACTAGATATAATATATAAATATTTAATTTGATTGTAACAAAAGTATATCACAAAGAAAATATTTAGTCAACGCCGCTATCCTTACTGGATCCTTACTGGACACGTCATCCTTATTTTTTTAAGTTTTTTTACAAAAAAACACATTTCTGTAATTTGTAGCTAAGGGATGAGGTGACAATACCGGAGGGAATAAGACATGTTTACGTCCGACAGTTTCAGAGAACATTGCTTCGTTGACGGCAATTACGGAAAAGCCTCTGCTTTCAACGGTTTTAGAAAAATCACTCCCAAAGATCCTAAGATGGTCCCATTGGCCAAAATACTTTATCCTGTCTTTCGGCGTAACGATAGCCGGGTCTTCAAAAGTCAACTCCAGATTATCTTTCTGCGGCACAGTGAAAATAGCGTTGCCGTTCGGGGATAATATCCTGTGCACTTCTTCGATGGCTTTTTTGTAATCGGCCACATGTTCCAGGACATCGAATGCAATTACAGAATCGAATGCTCCTTCTTTAATTTCCGGCATATTGGAAATATCAATTTTATAGTCGCAATCATCCCGCAAAAGATCAGCCGTAGAATAGCGGGACGATATACTCTTCAATATCCCGCTTATTGCGTCCTCGGGGGCAAAATGCAGTATCCTTTTATCCCGCACTGTATTTTCAAACGGTATATTACCGGTATTTTGAATAGCGGCAATGAACAGCCTTTGTCTGACACTGGTATGACATACCGGACAATTGACATATTTATGCCACGGATCGCTTAGAAAACGACGGCCGCTCCAACCACAAATATTGCATTGTATTTTTTTAGGATAGGATAGAAAAGCGGCCTCAACATCGGACCCCGCTTTTTTTACAAAGGATATCAACATCTTCACCGGCAAAAGCTTACGAGTACTTATCACTTTCTATTCCTCCGCAACTGCTATAAAAAACGTAAAGGCTTTTTTAAACATTCCACTTGCTCGGCGGATCTAACAGCAAAATTATTAGCAGAGGAACGAATATTATGAGCATCGCGCTCATGACGAATATCTCGTGCGGGAATTTCTGCGTCGGCAAAAGGAGCATGATCGCGATACCAACGGTCGGGATCAGCAGGAATGTCACGAGGAACCACCAGGCGGATTTACTTCCTTTGTTGATCTTATCCGCGGATAAGAGCAGGATCGCCATGATCAATGTATAGGTCACCAGTTCACCCCTCTCCATCGCCAATATCGCAAGTAAAACGACTACTGCGGCGATCGCCAGCCACTTTATTATGACGCCGGCCGCCATCGTAATCTTTTTCATCCTTGCTCCCCCTTTCATGTTATGGAACGGATTTGTCTGTATCCATATCCCTGCTGATAATATAAATTATAACGGCATCCAAGTAAAATGCAAAACTCACGCTATGGTTAAATGCGATCTCAAAAACTTTTCTGTCGCTTTTATCGTTTCCTCTTTTGCTTTAGCCGGACTTTGGGCTATCCACATTGTGAAGTTGTAAAGCTCCTGTGTATCCACCGAGAGCCATTTCCTGTTTTTATGCAGGACCACAAACAATGTCGTCATAGCTATGCGCTTATTACCGTTTTGGAACGGATGATTTTTCACCATGAGATAGAAAAGGACAGCTGTCTTTGAAGACAGGTCATGATAGGGCGATCTTCCGCCAAACGTCTGGAACGGCGCGGCAAAACAGCTTTCCAGGATATTGGGAAAACGCGTTGAAAAATCCGGTATAGGCTCATTGAAAGACATCATCTCCTGCGCAAGACGGAACGCCACATATTCTATCTCTTTTATCGTTACGGTCTTCATCACATATTACCCAGCATCTTCAGCGTATCTCCGTATTCCCTCACGGTCTTCCTTACAGCCGCGTCTATCTCTTTTTTCTGGCTATCTTTAAGCGTTCTGCCCAATATGCTGTCTAAATACTTGCGGGGTATGGCAAAGCTCCGCCCTATACGTATGGCCTTTATCTGGCCCTTCTTGACCTTTTTATAAACGGCTATCCTGCTTATACCAAGTATACCGGCAAGCTGTTGTATACTGATGAACCCATTTACCGCCATATGGCGCCTTTCGTTAACTTCATTCATATAGGTTAACAATTGTTAAGCTATATAGATAAAGTTAACATACAATCACTGAAAATGCAAATAATTATCGCTCTGCCGCTCCGGTCTCTTTTTTTAACGCGCCAAGCGCGCCGTCGTAATCTGGCCCGGAGCTCAGCTCTTTTACGATCTGCGCATATTTAACAACGTCATCTTTCCCTATAATGAATATCGCCCGGGCGAGCAATCTCAACTCTTTTATAAGCACCCCGTAATTCTGACCAAAGCTTGCGTCCCGGTGGTCCGACAATGTCTTCACTTTCTTGATATCGAATTCCTGGCAAAAACGCTTCTGCGCGAACGGCAGGTCCATGCTGATAAATATGATCGCTACGTCTTTCGAGACCTTTGCTGCCTCGTCGTTAAAACGCTTTATCTCGGTATCGCAGACAGGCGTATCGAGCGACGGGACGGAGGCTATGAGTTTGATCTTTCCGCTAAAATCTGAAAGGCCCTTCGTTTCCATATCCTGCGAAAGCGCCTGAAACGCCGGGGCCTTCTGTCCGGGGCTGATCGCCGGGCCCTCAAGCGTTAAACCCTCCCCCTTCATCGTAATGACTTCTTTTCTTTCCACGATAAACCTCCTCTTATTTTTCTACCGGTATCTCTTTTTTAATGAACCATGCCTTGACAGGCGCGGCCTTGTCTCCCTGGATCTCAACCTTTCCGCCCTTGACCGTTCCTCCTGTGCCAAGGAGCGTCTTCAACTCCCTGGCAATGTCATCCAACCGTTTTGCCCCATAAGTATGCAGTCCGGCTATGACAGTGACGGACTTACCCATTCTCTTCTCTAAATATATCTTCGGTTTCGGCGATCTCGGATTATTTTTCATCATAAAAATTCAATGTCGGCAACCTTCTCCTTGAACTTGCCGGACCATTCGGGATTTGTATCCAGTATCGGCAGTTGAAAAGCTTTTGAACTGCCCGGCTTCACGGAATTGGGCTTATCTTTGGTTCCCAGTATAGGCGCTATCGTACCCTCGGCGATACACCGGTCATTTTTATCAAAATAATAGACGGCCAGCGTCAATTTGATCACGGTCTTATCTCCGGCGTTATTGATCGTCCCGTAGAAATATTTTGTCGCCGCCGAGGACTTTAAGTCCGTTTCTTCCAGTGTCCCGATATCTGTGACGGTAATATACTTCTTAACATAATCCGCCTTAGCGGGATCTCTCTTCAACTCCGAACTGACGCTTTTATCATACTTAATAGCCGAAGCGCCTTTTAGAAAATTGGAAGTTCCGATAAATATTAACACTAAGAAAACGAGCGCCCCTATGCCGCCCAGTAATATCAATAATAAATTCTTATATTTTTTTACATCATCGGCCGGTTTTTTAATAAATTCTCCGCAATACCGGCATTTGATCGCGTCCGCCTGTATCTCCTCGGCGCAAAACGGGCATTTTCTCATTTGTCCGGAATATTTTTTTAACCCGGCATGCAGGACCTTGCCTTGCTCCTCTATGGTTTTTGCGGTATTATCGACGGAAGCGGCGCGTTCCAAAGGTTCAAAACAATATTCACAGGCCGGCGAATACTTATTGGTCTCTTTGCCGCATTTAGTACAAATTATCAGATCGCTCACTATCTATTCTCCCTCTTTGGTTATCGGGGTCCCAATCTCCGGAATCTCAACTATCCATCTTCGGCCATACTAAATCATACTTAACGCTCCGGCCCTTGCCGGGCAGCTGACGCAGTAATTTTTTATCGACCATATCCGCTATTTCACGAAACGCCGTAGCGCGGCTTACCCCGGCGATGCTCACATATTTGCGCGTTGTCAGGCCTCCGGTAAAATTTCCGGGACCCGCCTCGAGGATCCGGTTCAACACTTTCTTCTGCCGCTCGCCAAGTCCGATTTGGGCATGCTGATTCCAGAAATCGACCCGCGCGAATATGTTGGCGATGATACTCTGCGAGTGCTCGATAGACGCGGTAACGCATTTAATGAACCATAGATACCACTGCGTCACATCGATCCTGCATCTCTGGACGTCTTCGAGGATCTTATAATATGCATTCCTCATCTTCATGATCTCGGAAGAAACACTGTAAAACCTGACTTTCAACTTCTCGTCATGGGCCAAAGCCATATCGGTCAGGGCCCGCGCCAACCGGCCGTTGCCGTCTTCGTAAGGATGTATCGTTACAAAACGCAGATGCGCGCTTGCCGCGCGCAGTATACCGTCCATGGTGTCGGATGAAGAATTCCACCACTTCAGGAATGATCTCATTTCTTCGTCGAGCCGCTGCCTTGGCAAGGCTTCAAAATGCACTTTTTCTTTGCCGATGGGGCCGGATACTATCTGCATAAGCTCACCGCCCCTCAGTCTTCCCACCCTGATCTTCCTCAATCCCGAATGCCCGGATGGAAATAGCGCGGCATGCCAGCCGTTCAACCGTTCCAACGTCAAAAGTTTGTCGTGAAAGCGCACGGCATCCAGCAGGACATCTACGAGCCCTTCAACATTGCGGTCGTGCGCACCCACACCCCTGGGCAGGCCAAGCTTAACGGCAACCGAGGAACGGACCGCGCTGCGGTCAAGCCTCTGCCCTTCGATCTCCGCGGTCCGGACGGTCTCTTCTACCAATATATCGGCTTGGGCTTCGGTCTCAAGCTTAATGCCAAGGGACACTACACGGCCCAAGAGCTTCCCCTGCAAAACCCTCAATTCTCCCAGTGGTTTAAGCAGGCGGGCCTTGTCATATTTAAAATCGAACCAGTTTTTGCGTTCCCATATATACTTCATTTTTTGCCTTATGCGGTTGAAGCGATTAGATGGGCTAATCGCTTCATAATATGATACAATTATATCACATATTGCCTCATCGGGCAAATTTATTTTCGTCCATGCCTTTATCTATTGATATGCATTATAGCGGCGTTCAGATAAAATGCGAAGCTCACCCAAAATATGTACGGCATCAGCAGGTAAGCCGCGGACTTCGAGACCCGATAAAAAAGCGCTATGGTAAGCACTATCGCGCTCCATAAAAGCGCTATGACAGCCAGGCCTAACACAGGCGACCTCATTCCGAAGAACGCGAATGACCACAGGAAATTTAAGAGCATCTGCGCCCAAAAAACATAAAGCGCTGTCCTCGCGAGCTTGTCGCGCGCGCCCTTGTGCCACACCAGAGCCGCGGCTGTCCCCATCATAGTGTAAAGCACGGTCCATACCGGCGCGAATACCCATGACGGCGGATTGAGCGGCGGTTTCTTCAGGTAAGCATACCACATGCCGATAGAATCACCCATTGATAATGAGCTGATAAACCCGCCGACAAGGCAGGCGGCGATACAGATCATGATCTTGACTGCCATATCACCTCATATGTATTGTCCCCAAATAAAAAAACCGGGTCACGCCTTGCGCCCGGTTTGGATCAATATGCGGTTTGTGCTCTCATTAGCTTATGGCCCCTTACTGGGCGTTATTATACCATTGTGGCAACATTCCGGGCAACTCATTTTAAGGTTATGGCGGGAGGGGTGATTAGGGAGAGGTGGAAGACCTTTGCAGACCTACGAGCACGAATCACTTAAACTCGTTCGACCTCGTAGGCCGTGAGCAGGCGAATGGCCTCGGAACTTTTACTTTCATTCACGCCTTCTTTCTGGTATACTGCCCGTAAGCATTTCTTTTTTACAAAACGGTTGTTTATCCAACTTCATTTTTTTATGCGGGGAAATTATTCGTTTGAAAGGATGAGCGCTAAACTATGAAAAGTATTCTAATAACCGGAAGCGCCGGGCTGGTAGGATCGGAGTCGGCGCTGCATTTCGCAAGTAAAGGACACACGATAATCGGAATAGATAACGATATGCGGGCGAAGTTTTTTGGGCCCGATGCGTCTACCCGCTGGAGTCTTCGTAATTTGCAAAAAGAGCTTGGCGGAAGATACAGCCATTTCAATGTTGACATACGAGATAAGAAAAAGTTGGGAGAGATATTTAAGTCAAGGTACAGGAATATCAAGGCCATAATCCACACGGCGGCGCAACCTTCACACGACTGGGCTGCAAGAGATCCGGAGACGGATTTTTCTGTCAATGCGGTCAGCACGTTAAATCTTCTTGAACTTGCCAGAAGATATTGCCCTGAAACGCCTTTTGTCTTCATGTCAACAAACAAGGTGTATGGAGACCTCCCGAATCGACTTCCGCTCATAGAAAAAAAGACGCGGTGGGAATTGGCTAGAGGGCACAAGTATTGCGATGGCATAGATGAAACGATGAGTATAGATCAATCCAAACATAGCCTGTTTGGCGCATCTAAGATAGCGGCTGACGTCCTTGTGCAGGAATATGGAAGATATTTCAACATGCCCACGGTATGTTTCCGTGGAGGCTGCCTTACAGGGCCAAACCATTCCGGTACGATATTGCATGGATTTTTGTCTTATCTTATGAAGTGCGCTGTAACCGAAAAAGAGTATTTTATATTCGGATACAAAGGTAAGCAGGTGCGTGATAATATACACAGCCATGACCTCGTCAGAATGTTTGATGAGTTCATAAAGAGGCCAAGGCGGGCAGAGGTGTATAATACGGGCGGTTCCAGATTTAGCAATTGTTCTATGATAGAGGCCATAGCTTTATGTGAGGAAATAGCGGGAAATAAGGTCAAGACAAAGTATTGTACAAAAAATAGAGAAGGTGACCATATTTGGTATATTTCAAATGTTAATAAATTTAAGATGGACTATCCTAAATGGAATTACGAGCATGGTATAGAAGCGATTCTTGCGGAGATATATACGAAGAACAGGGATAGATGGATAAAAGAGAAGAGTTAGAATTCCCGCGGCGATTGAATGTTCTGGGAGCTAACGTGAGCCGAGTTGACTACGAGAGCGCCGTTAAGATAATCATGTCGGCCGCTAAAAAACGCGCAAGCATCGGTGTAACAGCGCTTGCTGTACATGGAGTAATGGAGGGTTATTTCAACAAAGAGTTTTTAGGTCAGCTAAACAGTCTTCATATGCTCAATCCTGATGGCCAGCCGGTACGATGGGCGTTAAATTTTCTTGGCGCTAAAGAGTTAAAGGACAGGGTATATGGACCGACTTTAATGCTGAAGATATGTGAAAGTGCTGAGCGGGAGAAGCTGCCGATATACATATACGGCAGCAGGGAAATTGTGTTGAAAAATTTGGTAGACAATCTAAAGGCTAAATATCCGGATCTCATAATAGTAGGGGCCCAAGCGGATAGATTTAGAGATGCTACGACAGAGGAAGACGTTACAGACATAGCCGCCGTCAACAATTCTGGCGCTCGTATAGTATTTGTGGGCCGCGGCTGCCCGCGTCAGGAAAAATGGATTGCGCAACATATCGGCACGATAAATGCTGTCATGATCGGCGTTGGTGCCGCGTTCGATTTTCATGCCGGGATATTAAAGCAGGCTCCGAAATTTATGCAGGACCATGGGCTTGAGTGGATATATCGGCTTTTGAAAGAACCAACACGCTTATGGAAACGGTATTTAATCCTCAATCCGTTATTTGTCATACTGTTCACCGCACAGCTAATAAAAAGAAAATTCTAATAATTGTAGACGTCCTATTTTTGGTACAGCCTATAGAGTGTACCTTTTTAGCTGTATGTACTTTCATAGCCTTATAGCCCCTTATCTGGCGCCATTGTATCACTACAGCGACATTCCGGACAACTCATTTTAAGGTTATGGCGGAAACCTATCCCATATATGTAAAAACAAAAAAGACCCTCAACTCCGGGGGTCTTTTTGTAGGTGATAGGCCTGATGGCTTCCGCTATCGCTCCATCTCCTCCATTTATATCTTACGCGGCGCCCTCCTTGTTCTCAGGCGCCGAATCTTTCGCGGGAATATTCCATCCGCAGACCGTACACATCTTGCATGAATGATCGATCTCATCAATATGTTTGCCGCAACTCGTGCATTTCATATTCATCTCCTTTATTATGATATTCCTATTTTTAAACCTTTTTACTAAGTAGAGAAAAAAAATACGCCGCTACAAAACTGCTCCAACAACAATTGAAGTATACCCTATGAAATCATAATTGGCAAGGCCTGGAAGCCTACTATTTTTTTTCTAACTTCAGCAGTTCTTTGGATACGGCCACCGCGCGTTCGACAAGGTCTCCGGCTTGCCGCTTAAGTTCTTTACTCGACGCGACATAATTTACGTTATTGTCCATGTCCTCGGCCTCCCAACCGCGGCTATGCGCTATAAAGGGGTTCCGGGGAAACAAGAATCCGAGCTCACTGAAGAACATCATCATGTTCCCCGCGACTGCCTGGACGTTATCCTGGCCTCCGGTGATTATAAAAGCCGCGACCTTATCCTTTATGAGCGGCTTATTGTGGATGAGGATCTGGTTCTCTACGCAATTCAACCGCTCGGCCATCTTATAATACAGCGAACTCGCGTTCCCCCAGCGGATCGGAGTAGCGATGATAACGACGTCCGCCCAAAAGACGAGCGCCTCATATACCTGGACCAGCTGGTCTTTCTCATCGATCTGCGTAAAGGTGCACGGCCATGTGCAGGCCCTTTCGTCTATCGAATAGAAACCGCCGCAATGGTTGAACTTCAAATCTCTAAGTTTTATCAGCTTCGTTTCCGCCTTTAACTTCGAACGTGCATGCGCCAGCGCCGCGTTAAGCAGGTCTTCGGATGTGGAATACCTCGGCAGGCTTTTGCTCATAGGCGTCGTTGAAATTCCGGCTACCCTGATCGGGCCCTTCTCCCGTTTTACTTCCCGGGACAGGGGATGTACGGGATGGGGATATTCGACTCTCTTGTTCGATGGTTTTAAATTTATGAAGAGGCGGCCGGACTTTTCTTTTACCTCATGCCTGGGAAGACAGGCCTTCTCAAATGGGGGCTTGGCATGGCCGGTCTTTCTGTGGTACGTCCATCCGTGCCAGGGGCATATGACATAATCGCCGTCCATCCTGCCTTTGCCCAAAGGGCCTTTTTCATGATTACACTCTCCCGACACCGCGGTGAATTCACCGTCCTTATAAATAAGCGCGATCCGGGTCTTCCCGGCGATAACTTGCCGGAGCGCTTTTTTCTTCAATTCCTTGACAGGCCCGGCATTGATCCAATTTTTATCCGGCATAGGATCTCCTAATCTATTTCGTATATTCCGGCTACCCGGGCGGTGATCTTAATAGGATCAATTTTCGCCTGACTAAGTCAGTGGCAAAAATTGGCGGCGTCGAAGCCAGAGGCTTCGGCATCCGCCATCATTTTCATGAGAAAATGATGGCGGTGTGTTCTCGAGTCAGTTCGAACATATTTTAGGGGGTTCCCCCTAAAATAACCGCCCATAAACTATCAACCCTGCTCGGCATCGTCCCGCCCTAACCCTAACCACAGGCGGGACTTTCGCGTCCTCGCTCCACAAGCTACAACACGAAAAACCGTACGCCCCTACAGGCTCGTCCGCACCCGCCTGCTACAACCTAAAATGATCTCGTGGACGGCGGGTTGCCGAGCCACCCACGCGAAAAGACTCGAGAGCGAAAGGCAAATTTTGGGGCGCGGCAAAATTTGCCTTTCGCCCAATGACTCAAAATAGTTATGCTAAGCCTGCCGAGCCATCAAGAATACCTAA
>JBAZNZ010000012.1 GCA_041648975.1 Candidatus Omnitrophota bacterium
ATTCGAGTTTTTCCTGTATATCCGCCAGACGCCCCCACCCCTCCGCCTCGGCCATATTTATCAGCTGCTCCGCGCTGTCTTCCCGGCAGGCCCTGTCAAACTCGCCCAGCTCCACCATTCCCGCCGGCACATTACCGTCCGTCCCGGGAGACGGCAGAGCGGCCCTCCCGGAGAAGAAGACTTCGATTATATCCCCGGCCTTTGCCTTGCCATATACACCGTATCGCGTGATATGATACGGGTCATATGTGCGGAATTCTACAGAAGCCCCGGTTCTTGTATTGGTCACCGTATACCTCGTTATGGGGACCCTCAGGCCGTCGCCGAATACGCTTGTGTAATCGCCGGCGTATTTGGCTGCCTCGACCTGATATGTCTGGCCCTTATAGGTATATTGAAGCGGCGGATCATACTCCGAAACGAGCGTATGATCGACCAGATTGATGGCATAGAATAGAGGCTCGGCCATCTCTGTATCTGTCAATCCTCTCGATGCCGCAAGATCACTATTTCTCTTGTGGTTATCGGCCAAAGATTCGCCGGGCTCCAGCAGCTCTGTGCCGTGGCCGGATCCCTTTTTCGTGGCCTTCTCCTGTATCTCTGCTATGGGCTTGCCGTTTATCGTCTCTGTCCCGTCAAGGGTGCTTACTTTTGCAACACGCTGTTCTCTGCTAAACGGCAGCTCCACAGAAACCGACGGATCATGCGATACGAACTGGACAAAATCATCGGGGTTAACGGCATATTCTGTAGGTCCATCGCGCAATACCAGGCACTGCACGGGCTCATCGTAACCGGCGGGCTGTTTCATCGCATAGTCCGCCACCACCAGGTTTTGTCTCGGGGCAAAGTATTCCGCCATTCTTCCGGTATGTATGACTTTGCCGTCCCTGAAGACCACCAGATACCTGTCGCCTTTGATATGCGTGCCTACGGAGCCGTTCCTCTTATTAAAAGTCGCCCCTTCCGGAACGGTATATTCGAATATGCCGGGCCCAGTCTGTTTAAACCCGCTATTTCTCAAACCCTCTTCCGACAATGCTTCGCCTGCGGCAGTATGCGCGGCAGACGCTATCCTGTCTTTGGCATCCATCGGAGGAACAAATACTCCGTTCAGCGATTCCCTGCCTTCTGCCGCGGAAACATGGACCACAAAATCATCTTTCATGAAATAGCCGTCGCCCAGGTCCTCGAATCCTTTTTCTTTCAATACTTGTGATTGCGCTGTCTCTCCGGCGCTTGATACATCCGGATTCTCTTCGGTTCGCTTCGCGGCAAGCAGTCTCTCAAACTCCTGCAGCACCTCCGGCCTTGAGCGCAGGTTCTCCCGTATCCCGTCCAGCTGCTGCCCTCCGCCCTGTTCGGCAATATCGAGAAGTTTCCGGGCATCGAGCGTCCGGCACCACTCCGCCAACGTGACCAGATCCACCCCGCCCGCCGGCACATTGCCGTCTTTGCCGAGAGGGGGAATATTTTTTTCTGCTTCTTTTTCCGTCTGGGCGGACCTGGTTTTGGCGTCTTGATTTGCAACGGATGGCTTCTCGTTCACATGCCTTCCAATATTCTTAATAATATTCCAGATTTTCCATAAACGCGTCATTATAACATTCGCGAAAACGCGGAAACTTGTCTCTAATATCAATGTAAAAAGCATCCGGCCTTTAGCGCGGTAGAATTCGGCCTTTCGCGCGTCTATTTCTTCTTCTAATACATTAATGAAAGAAGGGTATCCTTCGGATATACGTAGTTTTGCCTTATCCGCATAATAGTATTGCCAAATATGTCTTGCTTCATGAATTATCGATAGTCTCAAGAGATCTCTATTTTTTGATGCTATTTCACTAATAGATACGCCGCCGCTCTTTATGCCTGTTTTCGCGATGACGTCAAGCCCGAGATCAACTACCCACATACTATTTATCAGGAATAAAGACTCGAGAAGCTCTCTATTACCGTCTTTGATCGCGTCCTTGATTAACTCATTGTATACGATTTCCAATCTTTCATCCTCATCGCTTATTTTCCTCACCCATTCCTTATCAGGCCTAATACTGGTATACCAATCCAAAAACAATAATATTACCGGAACTGATATATACATAAAAATGACAGTTGGGGCTATCTGCGGAATAAGGCAAAGAGGGAGCATGCCGAAAAGAGAAAAATATGCCGCCGCAAAAAGTCTTATAATATTATCGTATTTCTCATAATAAGACTGCTCTTTAGGGACGGTTTTTAATAAAGCCTCTAATACTGGCATGCTATAACGAACCTTGCTATATAAGTGCGTATCATGATAATTGGAAAAATTGATACCGGGGAGAATTTCTATATCCTTTTCGAATCCTTCGATCATTTTAAAGGCGCTGTATACATTCAACGCAACCTCTACCATTTTCGCGCCGTCATGTCGCGTAGACGCTTCATAATAGTCATTTCCCCAACGGCTTACAATATTCCTATAGGAATTAATTCTGTCGTTTTGTAAATATGGCGCTATCTCGATTAATGAAGACGCTGCCCTTGCCATCATGTCGGCGGCTATTCTGCGCTTATCCTCGAGAGGCACGCTCTTATCTCTTAGCATAACCATGTCAGCGCCTTCAAAGATCGCAGCCACCTGATCGAGATCGGCTCCGCTCGCGATACGCTCCAACGCTTCCGTCAGGCGGTCCGAGCCGTTATCCATAAATCCGCTCGCGAGTATCATGTTTCTTAACCTGTCTCCGCTCAGCCGGTTGCTCTCGCTATTTATCCGGGAAAGTAAAAATCCGCACCTGATCACGTTATCACTGATGTGGCCAGAACCTTCTCCGATTCTTATCTGGCGGCTAATGTCGAGGGTTGCGCCGGACCAGGATTCAAGCCCTGTATCTACGTCATGGCTATGAGCGTAAAGTTCCGATAGCGCCGTGAATTCTGCCGCTTCCAACCCGACCTGTCTTGTCAGCCCGTCAAACTCCAGATGCAATATTCCGTGATCCATGAATTCAGGCGTTGTCATTAAAAGGCCTATGCCTTCGAAATATGGATCTAGCATATCTCCCAATCTGGGCGAAGGCCCTATGAGATTCAAAACCGACCCATAATCTGCTGTCGGATCTTTGAATCCATTCCTACCATCGCTCCTTCCCATGTCGGGGATTACGAGCACCGGCTGGCTGCGCGTATTTTCGTATTCGAAAGTAGCTCGCCTCAAATCCGACACTCCCAATACTCTGGATATCAACGGATTAAGGTTTGTCAGGATGAAATAGACTGCGGCTCTCCATTCGGAGGTATTCTGACGGTCGGGGTTTATGCCTCTCAATATGTCGACAGGATTGACTTCGCGCCCTGCGTATAAATTGTCGTATGCGCTTCTGTATTCGCGATATTCGTTTATAGCGTCCTGCGACATCTCCGGGTCAGCGGCAAGACGGTCGATACAGCCCGGATATTCGTTCTCCAGGACAAAAAGATTATATGAGTCTCCCGCCAGTTTACCTGAAAGGATGACGATATCTTCAACCACATTCATACTTCTATAAATACGTACTCGCGGATACAGGCCAAGGCGCGTAACCCTTAAGCTATATTCGCCGCTTCCTTTCTTCAGGCTCGCCGGATTGAATTTCTCGCCGAAGAGAGAGGCGGGGGGTCTTTCGTCGGCAGATGGCACTGTGGCCGATTTTATTGGTTTGGCTATAAATGGCAGGGCCGCTAATATCGTTCCAACGGGTCCGACAGCATTATCCGCGACGAAGAGATTGGACAGGATATGATCAAGGAACGGGGGCAATCCAAAGTAGTTGAAGAGGAAGAATGTCAACGCGATGCCGCCGGCGATCCCGAGCAGGACAAACTCCGGAGACAAAGGTATCGCCTTCCCCGCACGAAGCGGTTTTGCGCTTGGTAGCGCAGATGCAGGAGGCATTACTTTTTGCGGTCTTCTTTCGCGCTGAATCTCTGACATCCTTTTCTCGAAGCTTCTTTTCATACTTTCAACTAATTCCTTATTTTCAACGATAGTATCCATATATAACCGCGCACTTCTCTCCCTTTCTATTTTTCCAAGCTCGTCAACAATATATTGCATGATGCTAATAAGCGGGTATTCACCATCAGGCGCGCCGCAAAGACCGGCGAGAGGACTATCGTAATCAAGGAGGTTTGCATAGAGTTCTGTCAGGACTACATCTAAATTACTTCCATCAAATCCACCCAGAACACACACTACATTTTTGATCTTTGTTTGCTGATCCGGAGCTATCCTATCCCACATTTTCTTTATGGATTCACGCACAATAGGATCAGTCATATATATCGCATGCCTAAACTCGTGCTGAATTGTATAGCCCCTGGTATGTTTCCCAAATTCGGACTCGATATCCTGCGCCGCTGAAATAACCGCAACATTTTCCTTAGAAACTGGTCTGTACGCATCTCTTTCGTATTTGATAAGCCCCATCGCTATCAAATCATTTTTAATTCGTTCCGCATAGATATTCAATCCTACGCTCTTATTTTCCGCTTCCGTATAAAATCTGCAAATATCTTTAAGTGTATAATCATGACCCATGCCGCTATATTCTTCTCGCTTTTTGATTTTAGCGTAGGCCTCATCATAGGTTAGCACCTTACCAGCGACCTTTGCGGATTCTACGAATAACCTTAACTGATTCAATGCCTGATCTTGTATCGCCATTGAAGCGAATTCTATATAATATATCGGCGCATCTTTTAGTTTGTAAAATTTGTACTCCACTTCTCTATCCAGTTTAATATCGATTATTTTTCTTGTGGAATTTTCAATCTCCTCCGCTGTTTTCTTAGCGTTAGGCTGAATGGGTTTCTCTGTCTTTTTAGGTGTTTCCTGGCTCGTTACCTGTGGAGTCAAGAGATACTGAGCGGTATTTATTAGCGTGCTCTTGTCCCCGGGTATAAAAGTAAGGATTACGGATAGCAATGTTCTATACCATAACGCCTTCCATGATGTTTCCCGCGATCTTGAAACCAATACGGACGAGCCGCTTGGAGGCGGGCTAACCTGATTGCCCCTCATCGCACTATTGACGAATAATGGCCGGTCAGGAGCAGACAGGCGTAACGAAGGATCGATTTCTGTAATATACGTAATTTTAAACGCCTTTCTGCCATATTCGCCCATCTTGTTCCAGTCATTAATGGTTATAAGCGGCCCGTCCTTTTCGCCGACAGCCCCCAGTACTTTACCGCCGTATTTCACAACTATACCCTGTTTACCGTTTGCTCGCGCCGCCGCCCATTCCAGTTCAAGCCGGAGCTCGTTTATTCCATATGATCCTCCGGCGCTCTCCCTTACTGCGTCATTTAACGCAGTAAACGGGCTCGCAACTGCCATAACTGAACTTAAAAGCGCGCTAATCTTACGCTCAACAGGATTATTCCCGTTTCCAGCTAATAGTGGAAAATACGGGCACTGATATCCTTCGCTATTTTTAAAGTTCGGCATAATAGAGATGTAGGCGATGTTGTTCTTCTTGAATAGATCGCAGAGGTTCTCGGTGTGGAAACCGCCGGTTATAAGAATGGCTGCGTTTTGAGATTGCTTCGTCGCCCCGGACGGAGCTGCGGAGCTTCTCGCAACGACGAGATTACGTAAAAACGCGTCATCGCGCTTCAGCGAATAGTTGTAGAACTCCGCCATCTTCTCCAGATAGCCGTCGAGGCCGGAGATCTCTTCGCCGTTTGTCGCGCTCATCTTGTAGGCAGGAGCTTCCCGGTTGATGAAATTCACAAATCTCGCCGCCTTAAAAGCCTTCATGTTCGCCCTGTAATAGCCGTAGTCCTTCTTCGTCAGGCTGATATTGAATATATTGCGGATGATGGCGAGGTTCCTGGATAGTTCATCTAATTCTCTTTGTTTTGCATTCCGGAACAGCCGCGCCTTTACTGAATTTTCCAACGACTTCACCTCATCCATAATCTTCGTCCGGTCTATGGAATCATACGAAGCCACATAGTTCGCATACTTCTGGAGCTCCGGGATTTTTCCTGTATTTATATTTGCGGCCCTGGCCTTAAGCAATAGATATTGGTAGAACTCTTTCTGGGTCAGCTTCTCCATCTTGAAATCGACCGTCTTGGCTACCAATTCCTTGAGAAGGTTCTTCGAAAGTTTCTTCTGAAGGGCGTCTATAAGCTCTTCGCGCTCCAAATTGGCCCTCTTAAAATCTATCGCTCCTTCGCCCTGGAACGTGCGGCCCAGCATCCCGATATTCACCAGCGCCTCCGTGTCAATCGACATATCCTTCGCTTTTATCGTGAGATAATTTATGCAATCCCTTAATTCGACACTACCGCTTATCAATCCGGCGCATTTAGAGTCCAACTCCAGCAGTTCCCTGGAATAGATCCGGGTTTTTAGGTTGTCCAATGAATTCGATATTGAATTCAGGTATTTTTCTATATTCTCTTTCCGGCCGAGCGACTCCCTGTATATCTTAAGGTTCTCTATATACAGGTTCGTGTCTTCTATACCCCAGAGTTTCACCTTTTCCGGATTATTTATACCGAAGTATTCAGCGCCGTTTATAATACCCTCACTTACGAAATAGTCGGCGACCTTCTGTCTTGTTTCGATATTGGAGATCGTCGTAAAGAGAGAAAGGTCATAGTCCTTCGCGCCGCCTTCTACGTTGACCATATTTACGCCATACTCTTTGCTGATATAGCCTATTATGTCGGCTACCTTGTGCTGGCAGGAGTAGTTGCAGTGGGCGTCCTGGATATGAATCACGACCGAAGGGAGTGAATCATATCCACCCCGAGCAAGGCCTTTGTTCGACATTTGGCCGCGTCGAGGGGTGGATGAATCTAGAGACCAGGCCTCTTTTACCGTGCCGAGACCTTGCGGAAGAGTGAATCTTTCCGGATCAAGCTCTTTAAAAACATCCTCCTTCGCTGAAGCTTCGGAGGACGAGCCTGGGCCGCCAGCTCTATTAGAGCCGACGCTAGTAAGCTCTAAGGGCGTTCCGGCGGCCCAGGCAAAATCCTGAATAACGGTAGTTGCTAAAAATGCAACAAGGGTGATTGAAGCGGTTATCTTGCGGAAGTAATAAAAAAAGGGACGCCTTCCGCACAAAGCGGAAATCGGCCCTTGAATATTAGAATTAATGAACCTATTAGATCTAGCGTCTTTCATATCTAATGGTTTCTCCGATAATACTTCTTAAAATATTTAAACAACGGGTGAAAAAATACACCTGTCCGAAACGATATTCAGACAAGCTGACTATGCTACTAGCGTCTTATTATAAATATACCCTACAATATTGAAAACGACAAGGTGTAATATCTTCCTTTTTTATCCCTTAACCTGCTTCACTTAAGCCATCTCACCTACGAGGTGCAACATCACACCTACGAGGTGCAATTAAGGCTTAGCCAGCAGTTTAACATTTCTTGAGGATTTTGCGAAATTCCTTTGTCAATGCGGGGATTATCTCGAAGAGGTCGCCTACTATGCCATATGTGGCTACCTTAAATATAGGTGCGTCAGGATCCTTATTTATGGCTACGATGACCTTAGACGACTGCATACCTATAAGATGCTGTATCTGGCCGCTTATCCCACAGGCTATATATAGCTTAGGACATACGGTCTTGCCTGTCTGCCCCACCTGGTGGGAATAAGGCATCCAGCCTGCATCTACGGCTCTTCTGGAAGACCCTACAGCGGCTCCTAACACCTTGGCCAGCTCTTTGACTATAGCAAAGTTATCAGGACCGCCCATGCCGCTGCCACCAGAAACGATTATATCGGCTTCGGTCAGGTTTACTGTCTCCTCTATCTCTTCTATAACGTCAAGTAGGGTAGTCCGCGAGCTGATGATATTATCCGGATACTTCTTCCTTATTACTTCGGCCTTATGCGTCTTGTGGATCTCAGCCTCTTTCATGACCTTATGCCTGACAGTCGCCATCTGCGGCCTGTGGTTCGGCGTTATGATGGTCGCCATGATATTTCCGCCGAAAGCGGGCCGCGTCTGCAAAAGAAGTTTCTCTTTTTCATCTATATCCAGCCCCGTGCAGTCTGCAGTAAGGCCGGCGTCGATCTTCACGGCCACCCTGGATATCAGGCTCCTGCCTATAGTGGTCGCGCCGCATAGCACCACCTCCGGCTTATACTCACTTACAAGCTCCACAAGCACTTTTGTATAAGGATCATCCTGATAAAATTTGAGTCCGGGCGCATCGACTATATATACTTTGTCCGCGCCCCTCGCCGAAAGCTCATCAATCTTCGCCTCAATATCGCTTCCCAATATTACGGCGCAGAGCTTGGTCCCGAGTTTCCTGGCAAGCTTCTTCCCCTCCCCCAGGAGCTCAAACGATATGGGCTGGATAACGCCTTTCTTCTGTTCACAGAATACCCAGACATCCTTGTAGGCACTCAGGTCTTTTTTAGGGCCCTTCGCCGCTCTCTTTAGTTCTATAGCTTTGAACTTGCAGACATCGACGCATGCCCCGCAGAGGTTGCACTTCGACATGTCGATCACTGCCTTCTTATTCATCCCTCGACCCTGCTCGGCATGAACATTGAGCTCCGCCGAAATGTTCAATATCTGGATGGCGCCGAACGGACATGACCTGACGCAGAGCGTGCAGCCCGTGCATTTTGCGAGTATTACGCTAATAGCATTTTTATCACTCATAAAGTTATCCACAATGTAGCGGACGTTTAAACGTCCGCTACTATATCACTACATCCTTCAACAATTCCGCCAGTTTCCCTGCGATCTCGCAGGTGTCGCCTTTCAATATCTGGCCGCCGACCCTCGGCGGAGGCGTAAATATTTTTACGACGCGCGTCGGCGAGCCTTCCAGGCCTATGCTCTTCGGGTCTGCCCCTATATCATCGGCAGTCCATTTGGTTATCTTTGTCGACTTAGCCTTCATCATCCCTTTCAGAGAAGGCAGGCGCGGCGTATTTATCTCTTTCACGACAGTGAAAAGGCACGGGAGCGGCGTCTCGACGATATCGTAGCCCTCTTCCGTCATCCTTTCGACCTTTGCCTTACTGCTGGATATATCCTCTATTTTCTTTACATATGTGACTTGCGGCACATCAAGATGCGTCGATATGCCCGGCCCGACCTGGGCGGTATCCCCATCGGAAGCCTGCTTTCCGCAGAGTATGACGTCAAAGGCCCCTATCTTCTTTATCGCGCATGAAAGCGTGTAGCTGGTGGCCCATGTATCGGAGCCCGCGAACTTCCTGTCGCTCACCAGGATAGCTTCATCGCAGCCCAGCGAGATCGCCTCTTTCAGGGCGTTCTCGGCCTGCGGCGGCCCCATCGTGATGACCGTGACCTTGCCTCCGAACCTCTCCTTGAGGCGCACGCTTTCCTCTATGGCGTACGCGTCGAAGGGATTAATGACGCTCTCGACGCCGTCGCGGATAAGCGTATTAGTCACCGGATCGATCTTAACGTCGGTAGTATTGGGGACCTGCTTAATGCAGACGATTATGTTCACTCTGGCTCCTTGCAGTGATTAAGCGATTTTGTGGTTAAATAGACTTAGCAATTAAGTTATTAAGTATTCAGACTACACTTAATCGCTTAATCGCTACGCGTTGCTTAACTGCTGAATCACTTAATCACTACCTCAGACTTTCTTTAATCAAATTCGCAGCGATTACGTTACGTTGTATCTGATTCGTGCCTTCGTATATCTGGGTGATCTTCGCGTCGCGCATATATTTTTCGATCGGGTAATCCCTCATATATCCGTATCCGCCGAATATCTGGACGGCATCCACGGTTACCTTCATCGCTACGTCGCTCGCGTATACCTTGGACATAGCCGATTCTTTTGATATGTTCTTACAGCCGGCGTCTATCATCCTGGCCGTAGAATAGACCAATGCGCGCGCCGCTTCTACCTGTGTGGCCATATCCGCCATCATATGCTGTATAGCCTGGAAACTCGATATAGGCTGGCCGAACTGGTAGCGCTTGCGCGAATAATCGACAGACAGGTCTAACGCGCCCTGGGCTATGCCAAGCGCCTGAGCAGCTACTCCGGGCCTGGAATTATCGAATGTCTTCATAGCTACGATGAATCCCATACCTTCCTTTGATATAAGGTTCTCTTTGGGTATCTTGCAATCAGTGAATATGACTTCCCTGGTAGCAGAGGCCCTTATGCCTAATTTCTTCTCTTTCTTGCCGAAATCAAGCCCCTTGGTGCCTTTCTCGACTATGAACGCGCTTGCCCCCCGGGCGCCCTTCGTTTTATCGGTAATCGCTATGACCGTATATACATCGGCTTCTCCGCCGTTCGTGATCCACTGCTTGGTCCCGTTCAGGATATAGTGGTCGCCTTCTTTCTTTGCGCTCGTCCTTATGCTGCCGGCGTCCGACCCGGCTTCCGCTTCTGTAATACAGAACGCGGCTACCTTTTTCCCTTTTGCTATGTCCGGCAGATACTTCTTCTTCTGCTCTTCATTTCCGTAAAGCAGTATCGGGTATGTACCCAGGGCAGTCCCGGCGAAGCCCAAAGCTATGCCGCCGCATGCCTTGGACAGCTCTTCGGCGACAATGCACATCTCCAATACGCCGCCGCCCAAGCCCCCGTAAGCCTCAGGTATATATATCCCAAATAGGTCGCTATCAGACAAGACTTTGACTATCTCCCACGCGAATTCCTCGTTCTCATCATACTTGGCCGCCACGGGCTTGATCTTCTCATTAGCTACCTGGCGCGCCAGGTCCCGTATCATGGTCTGTTGTTCATTTAACAGGTAGTCCATATGCCTCTCCTTTTTAATTAAAAAATTCGAAATCCGAATATCGAAATCCGAAACAATATCGAATTCTCAAAATCCGAATGTCCAAAACAACACGTTTAGAACATTATAAAATTCGGATTTAGAATTTGTTTCGAATTTCGCATTTCGAAATTCGAATTTAAATATCAGATGAACTTCTTCACCACAAGCGTCGCATTATGACCGCCGAATCCCAGGGCGTTTGACATGGCGACCTTGATCTTCGCCGCGCGAGGTTTGTTCGGAACGTAATCGAGATCGCAATCCGGGTCGGGCGTCTCATAATTAATAGTAGGAGGTATTATACCCTCTTTAAGGGCCAGAGCGGTCGCTATCAATTCTATGCCGCCTGCAGCTCCAAGCAAGTGGCCCGTAACGGACTTTGTCGAGCTTATGGCAAGCTTCTTCGCGTGGGCGCCGAATACCTTCTTTATCGCAAGAGTTTCTATCCTATCGTTATAAATTGTAGAGGTTCCGTGGGCGTTTATATAGTCGACGTCTTCAAGCTTAACGCCGGCATCCTTAATGGAAGCCTTCATACATCTTACCCCGCCGTCGCCTTCGGGATCAGGCGCCGTCATATGATAAGCGTCCCCGCTCATACCGTAACCTATCAGCTCGCAGTATATCTTAGCGCTCCGCTTAATGGCATGCTGCAGTTCTTCCAAAATAACTATGCCCGCCCCTTCCCCGATAACAAACCCGTCCCTGTTTTTATCGAATGGCCTCGATGCGCGTTCAGGTTCGTCATTATAAGCGGTCGATAACGCCTTCAATGCGCAAAACCCGCCAAACCCCATGTTCGTAATTGCAGCCTCTGACCCGCCGGACACCATCAGATCCGCTTCACCTCTCTGTATTATCCTTAAGGCATCCCCTATAGCGTGATTACTGGTAGCGCATGCGGTGGCTACGGCTGAATTCGGGCCTTTAAGGCCCAGTGTAATAGAGACCTGTCCTGCGGCCATATTGACTATAAGCATAGGTATCAGGAACGGGGATATCCTGTCGGGGCCTTTTACCGGGCCCAGGGCAATATACTGCCTATGCTCCGCCTCAATGGTATGCAGGCCGCCTATGCCGGAACCGACCATGACACCTATCCTGTCCCTGTCGGCCCTGGCCAGATCCAGCTTTGCGTCGGCTACGGCCATCTTTGCGGACATCACAGCAAACTGGACAAAGCGATCCATCCGCTTCATCTCTTTCGGGGATAGGTAATTTGAAGGGTCGAAATTCCTGACTTCCGCGGCTACCTTTGACGTGTAATGCGCAGGATCGAAACACTCAAGGCGCCTGACACCGCTCTTGCCTTCTAGGAGAGATTTCCAGATTTCTTCAATAGTACAGCCTACCGGAGATACCGCACCGAGACCCGTTACAACAACTCTTCGTTTATTAGGCATTATGTCTATTTGCTGCCGGACTTCTCGTCAATATATCTCAGCGCGTCTCCTACTGTGGCTAGCTTCTCGGCATCTTCATCGGGTATCTCTATGCCGAACTCTTCTTCCAAAGCCATGACAAGTTCCACCGTATCGAGCGAATCCGCCCCTAAATCATCGACAAATTTCGCATTATCGGTTACTTCTTCTTTCTTAACGCCGAGTTGGTCGGCTATGATCTGCCTGATCTTGTCCTGAGATACTTCCATGCTACCTCCTATGTTATGTTAACCTCTTACATTACCATTCCGCCATCAACCTGTATAACCTGTCCGGTTATATAGGACGAGTCATCGCTTGCCAAAAATAATGCGAGATTTGCAACATCCCGGACGGTCCCGAATTTACCGAGCGGAACATACTTCAACATCTCGCCTTTTACTTCATCAGAAAGTTTCGCGGTCATATCCGTTTGAATGAATCCGGGGGCTATCGCGTTGGCCCTCACATTCCGCGAAGCAAGTTCTTTAGCGACCGTCTTGGTGAAAGCAATGAGCCCGCCTTTTGACGCCGCATAATTGGCCTGCCCGGGATTTCCCATTATACCTATTATGGAGGCGAGATTGACTATCCTGCCATCCCGCTGCTTCATCATTATTTTAGAGACGATCTTGGTGCAGTTGAAAGCGCCTTTTAGGTTAACGGTCAGGACAGCGTCCCAGTCAGCCTCTGACATTCTGACAAGAAGCGCGTCCCTGGTAATGCCTGCATTGTTTACAAGTATATCTATTTTTTTAAGTTTGTCAAGAATTTTTTGGGCAAACGCATCGACCTTATCGGCTTTTGTTATGTCAACAACCTCGGCCAACACCTTCCGGCCGAGCGCCTCCAGCTCTTTTTGTGTAGCCGCAAGCGTTTCGGCGTTCACATCGCATATGGCAATGTCCGCGCCCTCTTTAGCGAATAGAAGCGCTATCTCCCTGCCTATGCCGCGCGCGCCTCCGGTTATAAGCGCCACCCTATCCTTAAGAATCATAATAATCCTTTTTTTGGATTAAACCATTTTGCTCCATTTTAACTATAAACAAGATGTTGTCAAGATATTTTTATTGGCAGCATGTGCCGCCACTTGCGCGAAAAGATCTTGCAGTTCTTCTTCAAGAGGCCGTAGTCGTCTTTGACCAGCTCCTTGTATTCGCGAAGCTTGCGGGTCATGCCGCCGTTACCCAGATGCATCGCGGCTACTTTCACTATAACGTTCTTAAACCCCGCATCGATGCTCTGCAGGGAGATATCAAGGTCATAGCAATGCATATAGCCGTACGTCTCATCCAGGCCGCTTGTCTTATTCAAAAGATCCCTTTTCATGACAAAACAGAGGCCGTCTATAACCGCGACCTCGGCCACATCTTCTCCCATGGGAGCGTTAAGGTCCTCATTCTGCAGGTTATGCTTAAGACTGGCCTCGTTCACGCAACCTGTGTCATATATCTCTTTCCTGCCGGCCAGTCCGGCGATCCCTATCTTGGGATCTTTCTCCATAGCGGATACGACCTTTGCCAGCCAATCCTCCTCCATTATCACCACGTCGTTATGTATGATGGCGACATAATCGTATTTTGCCGCCTTTATGCCCTGATTGATAGCGCGTATTGGACCAAGATTCGTTTCGTTCCTTATATAATTAATATCCGCGGCGCCTTTTATCGAATCGAAATATGCCCTGACATCGGGCTTTGAACCGTTATCGACTATAACGAATTCGAACGGCGTAGTCTTAGTGTTCCTTAATATAGATTCTACTCCGAGCCTTGTATAGCCGGCCTGGTTCCATACCGCTATTATTATGCTTGCCCCGCCCCGGGCTTGCGTCCCGGCGGGGCTTACGCCTTTAGCTTCTGTCATATTCACCTATCGTATATAACAAACTGGCTTCCTTTATCTTAACGGGAACGACGCTCTTTGTCAAGCTATCAGGTCCCTCGAAATGCACTTTTATGTAATTACCCGTATAGCCGGAGAGCATGCCGGTCTGTTTGTCCCGCTTGGCCTCTACAAGTATGCCGAACTCTCTTCCAAGGAAGTCTCTCCTGAAAAGATATGACGTGCTGAGCGTCGCTGCCCTTAATTCGTGATACCTCTTTTTAAGGACGTCTATCTTCAAATCCTGACCCATATCGTAGGCAGCCGTGCCTTTTCTCCTGCTGAACGTGAATATATGCGTCCTGGCCGGCAACATCTCCTTAATGAAATTAACCGTATTCCTGAAGTGCTTATCGGATTCGCCGGGGAACCCTATCAGCATATCGGTTGTTATCGCTATATCCGGCACCTTTCTCTTTATCTTATTTATCAGGCGCATGTAATCTTTCGCGGAATACGGCCTGTTCATCCGCTTCAAGATCTCATCATCGCCCGATTGCAAAGGTATATGGAGATGCCTGCACATCTTCTTTGTGCCGGCAATGAATTCTATCAGCTCATCGGTCACGTACCGCAATTCGATCGAGCTCAGCCGTATCCTGAAATCTCCGCTTATGGAGTCAAGGGACTTCAGGACATCCTTCAAAGAGGCCTCCTTCAGGCCGACCTCTTTGGCTATCACAGAGCTGACAGGATCCTTCCCCCATGTCCCAAGGCATATACCGGCCAGCACTATCTCCTTAAAACCGTTAGCGACAAGCCCCTCGACCTCTCTTACTATGTCCCTTAACGGCTTGGACCGGACAGGGCCTCTGACCAAAGGCACCTTGCAATAAGAGCACCTGTTCTCGCATCCATCCTGTATCTTTACAAAAGCCTTTTCGTGGCCTTTGAAACCGGTTATGGAGAGCGGCTCGCCCTTAACTCCGTCCAATCCTTTGAGTATCTCCGCTATCCTGCTTTTGTCTTCATTCTTCACTATATGGGCCACACCCGGCAGGAACGATACGTCGTCGGCATTCGTCTCGACGTAACAGCCTGTGACCACTATCCTGGCGTTCGGATTGGTCTTATGGAACATCCCGAGCCAATACCTCGACTCCTTGTCCGCCTTATGCGTCACCGTGCATGTATTGACTATATAGATGTCGGCAATCTCCTTCGTAAGGCATTCTTTGAATCCGCCTTTTACCAACAGTTCTCTTATCGCCTGCGACTCGTATTGGTTTACCTTGCAGCCGAGCGTGTGGATAAAAAATCTTTTTTCTTCGTTAATCTGAGTATTCATAGTTTAGAACCGCCAGGACCGACAGCCCCGCAGTGTCGCTCTTCAGGACCCTTTGGCCAAGGCTTATCAATTTAAAACCGGACTCCCTGGCCGCTCTTATTTCATCGGCCGTAAAATCGCCTTCCGGCCCTATCGCTATAGAGATCTTGTCGCCGTTAAACGAATGCAGGACATCTTTCAACTTCATCGAATCATCGTCAAGCGCGGCTATCAAGGACAGGCTGTGGCCCCCCGCGTCCTTTAAACAATCTTGGAACTCTGTAATATCTCCTATTGCCGGAATATCCGCCCTGCCGCATTGTTTAGACGCCTCTTTTGCGATCTTACGCCACCTTTCGACATGCACGCCTTTCTTGGACTCGCCCCATTTCGGTATAGTCCTCCCGGTCAACACGGGCATTATGCGGGATACGCCAAGCTCTGTCGCCTTCTCCACTATATAGTCCATCTTCTCTTTTTTTGGTATCGACTGGATCAGCGTAATGACGCCCGCCGTTTTGCTCAAGATCTCCCGAGTCTCTAATATACCGATAGATAACCGGTTCCGCGCCGCTTCCTTGATGACACCGGAATATTCCCTGCCGGTCCCGTCGAAGACTACGACCCTATCCGCCTCTTTAAGCCGCATGACGTCAAGTATGTGATGCGCCTCTTTGCCGCTAACGCATATCTCTTTGCCCTTTACCGACTCTTTGGGAATATAAAACCGGCTCATGATAAGCTATCTCTATTTTTCACCAAATACCTCGGCGGAAAAAACCAATATCTCCGTTGAGGGGTCTTTCCAGGCATCCGGGGAAAGACCGGCTTTATGAGAACACAAACTCGTAAGGAACTCATCGCGGGACCAGCCTGTTTCGTCGGCTACTTGAGGCAGGTATACTCCGCTCCTGTACCCCGACCTTACGACTACGCCATGTCCGGGTATTTCGACCTCTTTATAGCTAGCCACCTTCTTAAGCGGTGATAAAACGGATATCTCTATATCGATCTTGTCTATCTCGGCAGGAGACAACGTAGAAAATCTCGGGTCGCCTGTCGCCGCCTCGATCGCCATATCGGCCACCGTCCTGTATAGCGGGCCATGTCCTGCCATATTGCCTATACATCCCCTGAGTTCGCCGGATTCATGCAGCGTCACAAAAGCCCCCATCTCCTGGTTCAGGACCGGGTCGCTTTCTGTAAAGCTTTTCCTTTTCCCGTCCCTGACAAAACTTGTAATGGACTCTCTTGCAATAGCAAGCAGCTTTTTTCTCTGCGCGTCATTAAGCATAGGGGCACCTCTTTCGTCTTTTTTCTCTTCCCTGTATATCGCGGCACTCAGATACCCTACTACGCTCTCTTTTGCGCCAGCGGTATCGCCCGAATTCGCGTATCTCAGGACTTTTATCCTGTCAAAACCGAGCTTTTCAGCGGCCAACAATGTTGCGGTGACAGGCATTACGCCGCAAAGTTCGCATATCTTCATTCCGGCCTCATCATACAATTCAACGGCCTTCATCTTGTTCAATGTGTTTATGAGATGCCTGTCTATAGCGTTAGCCTCTTCGTATGGATGGTAATGCGAAAGATCCGTCGAAGCCACTATAAGGTAATCGTTCCTGTCCTTAAGGACTTTGGCAAGGGCGTCTGCCAGGATCGAAGCGTCGCCTAAAGATTGGCCGCCAAAAGCGATAGGAACTATCTTTGCGCCTTTGAACGCGGCCTGGATGAAAGGTATCTGCATCTCTATGGAATTTTCTTCGGAAAAGGCTTCCGGATAGAAACGCATGCTCTTGTTTTTAGCCGCTATGTCCCGGGCAAGCTCTTCATCTATCTGGATGTCACCCAATGGCGTCCTGAAATTCCCTCTTTCATAGATGGATATCCCGTTAAAAGATCTCCTGTGCGCGAACCCTATTACGATAACGGTCTTCGGATTGGTTGTCTGCGCAGCCTTGAAACTATATGCGGCGATCGGTCCGGAATATCTATATCCGGCATGAGGAGATATCACGGCAAAGATGCGGCCGTCCACTTTTTCCGGACTGGCGCCGGCCAGATATCCCTTAAGTTCATTCTCAAGCGCCTGTCCTGACCCTGTATACCAGGTGCCCGCCAGATCGGCCTTCTTCACATTCTCGGCAAAGACTATAGACGCGAAGAAGACAATGACAACGAGCCTCAACGCGATCTTACGTATCTTTTTTTTGTTCATAAAAAATTTTCTTCGTTGATTGTGAAATGCTTAGGTCCTTGAAATCCGCGACAGCGGATTTCATCCTGAGGTTGCGACAAATCGAAGCAACCGAAGGATCTTCTCCTATCCATTCGTGAAATGCTTAGGTCCTTCGTCGGCATGCAGTCTAACTCCAGCCTCCTCAGGATCAAATTTTACTTGAGTAAGACTATGATAAAATTTGGTGGAGCTGACGGGAGTCGAACCCGTGACTCAGCGTTGCGAACGCTGCGTAATCCCGCTTTACTACAGCCCCGAATTTACGAAGTAAATTCGATATTGAGGCAGCGTTAAGAAATGCGAACAAATAGTAAGCATTTTAGCTGCCGAAATACCATATATCTTTACGAAACAAATTTGATCCTGAGAACGTGACGTATAGGAGCGTTCAAAGGACCTTCTCTATATATTTTTTACGCCTACCTTAACAAATCTCGTCATTCATCCACTCCAGATATTCCCTGCTTCCGGCTACGATCGGGACAGCTATTATCTCCGGGACATCGTAACTATGCTTTGCCTTTACTTCTTTTTCTATCTTCGCAAAATTCGCGCGGGCCGTCTTCAGTGTCAACAGGACTTCCCGCGCGGAATCTATCTTTCCTTTCCACCAGAAACGGGACCGGACGGCGCCGGTAATATTCGCGCAGGCTATCAGCCTCTTTTTAAGCAGCGTTTCGGCTATCCTTTTCGCTTCACCGCCGGAACCACATGCGACAAAAATAGCTATAAATCCGTCTTTCACGCCTTTTTCCTTCCACCAAAAAATATGCCGTTCCATCCTTTAACTTTTCCAGGTATGCCTTTTCGTGCGCGAGCAGGATATCGCGCCCTGAGGCTGGGGCAGGGACTATAAACTCTATTACGAACCTGAAAGCGGATTCGCTCAATAACCGCGTTCTTATACGGTTATATTTTGAGGTTGGGAATTCATGACTTCCTACATCGATCGCATAGTCTTTTGAATATACGGCTTTTAGGTGAGCTCTTTTATCATCCCGCTGACAGCGTCCTGGATCAGCTCCCAATCCTCCTGGTTATGGACAGCGAATTTCTGCTTTCTCTTCCATCCGCCCTCTTCTTTCTTCTGCCAGAGGTAGAAGCACACCTGTTTGCGTCCATAGCTTTCCAGGAGAACGACAGCCGACCACCATCCGAACCTCTTATTGACGGTCTTCTGGCCCAGCACTTTCAGCGGAGCAACTATCGGTACCGGTTCATCATCCCTTGGACTTTTCTTCTCTTCCATCCCGCACCTCCGATTTGCTGTAGTCTCACTCTGGCAAATCGTCCCGAGTAGCTACTGTCTCACTCAAGCTACAAGGGACTACTTCTAAAAAGACTGTAATTTCACTCTGGCAAATCGTCCCGTGATTTGCCATCGCCTCACTTGAGGCAAATCATCCTGAGAAGCCGTAGTATTCGTCAGGCGGCGAAGGAATACCGCTAAAAAGACTGCATCTTCCCTTACCTTCGTAAATAAACCTGGTAATCCGGGCCCGACCCTTCTACCACTATATGACCTTCCCTGGCAAGCCATCCTATGCTCATCAGGATCCTATCCTTGTCCGTATCGATGCCCTGCACGATCTGAGATAGCGAACTCTTTCCGTGTTCGTCAAGATAATGCCATATGTCCCCAGCGGTAATACCTATCTCTGTTATCACATTACCACCTCCTCAGATTTGCGAAGCAAATTTGATACTGAGGCAGCCTTAAGTCCGCCAAAGGCGGATAGCTGCCGAAGTATCTTTGTCTTCTCTTGCTCTTGTGTTCAAAGAAAATCACGTATTCCCGCGCTTGTTATAACTGCCGCATAAGGGACACACCGACATCCCTTCATGTTTTGAATCTACATATACGTGGGAACAGACCGGACATTTACAGATATAATCTATGTCCTTCGGCGAAAAACGCTTCATCTCCCTATATCCGAAAACTACCCACACTATCAAGATCACAACAACCGAACATGTTATGTAAAAGAATATGAGGGTAGATATATCTAATTTTATCATAATTATATAATATTACAAATATATTTTACTAATATATCTCTTTTGACGATGGCTCCGGTTTTTGCTCTCCCAACACCTTATCGATAAGGCTGTTCAGCTTATCGTTTCCCGATATACCGCTATCTTCGACGACCCGGTACGCCGCGTACGGTTCCTGCATACGCGCGCCTGATGCATAATAGTCCTTAGGAAGCATATTCATGGGCTTCTGCTCAAGGAGAGACCGGGATTTGGGCGCGACTCTCATTTCAACGGATCCGCTCTCCAATATCGGCCCCAGGAAAGAGACTTTGGAGAATTTCACAGGGCCGTATTCTTTCGACGCCGCCACTATCTTCACGGCAGACAGCCAGAAGATGTGCCATATCAGCGATATTAAGAGCGCTGCGGCAAAAATACGGCCGCCATGTTCGTTCCTTCCCATTTTTACAGCAGCGTTCTGCATTTTATTTACCCGTCGCGATATTGACCTGCGCGACGCCTTCTTTCCTGCACGTATCCCATATCTCGACGACACGGCCGAGAGAGGCGTGATCATCCGCTTTTATCAGGAGCGGAACTTTCTCCTTACCTATCAGGCGAAGGTTGGAAGTAAGCTCGTCCTTTGATATCTCTCTCTCATTTAAATACATCCTATCGTCTTTTGTAACTATCAATACGACATTTTCCTGCTGTATTACCTCGCTTGTTATAGCTTTAGGCAGGTTTACCCTTATACCGGGTTGAAATATAAAACTCGACGTAAATAAGAAGAATACCAGGAGAAGAAAAAAGACGTTGATGAGCGGCGTAAGATCCACAAGACCCTTTTCTATCCTCAGGCGTTGTTCAAACTTCATACGTATTCCTTCCGGAAGAGAGAAGATTGACCAGATCTGTGGCGCTCCTCTCCATGTCATATACGAGATTATTGACCTGGCTGATAAGATAATTATAAGCGACGTATGTCGGTATGGCTACCGACAATCCTGCCAACGTAGCCAGCAGCGCCTCCCAGATGCCGCCTGCGAGGTCCCCCGGGTTGACCGGCGTCATGAGCATGGCCTTCTGCTGTATGACCTGGAATGATTTTATCATCCCCGTAACGGTTCCGAGAAGCCCCAGTAGCGGCGCAATATGAGCGATCGTCGCTAGCACGGGGAGATGTCTTTCCAGCCTGGGTATCTCAAGCTGGGCGGCTTCCTCGACGGCCTCTTTTATTTCCGGCTTAGACCTGTCGTGTTTCAATATTCCGGCCTTTATTATATGGGCAATGGGCCCGGGCGTCTGGTTGCACATCTCTACGGCTTCTATTATCTTATTGCGTTTTAATACATTCATGATCTCGTCCATGAATTTATTGGCGTCTATCCTCGCGCGATTGAGGTGATACACCCTTTCAATGACAACGCCGAACGCAAGTATCGAGGACAATATGATGAGGTACATCATAGGTCCGCCTTTTTGGATCAATTCCCACATACAACCCCCCTCATTTCTTCTTTTCCCACTTTAACCACTCCAGTCTTTTCTTCGCGAACACCGATTCCTCTACATCCATATCGGCCAACTTTTCGTACAGCCTCGCGGCTTCGTCCGGCTTCCCGAGCCTCTCAAAGACCTGGGCGCATTTAAGCTGCGAACGTATAGACCAGAATACGCCCTTTGAATACAGATACGGGACCTTAAGATATTCTTCGGCGGCCGCCGCAAATTCACCCTTGTTCTCGTAGCACTCGGCTATCTCATACTGTAACTGCGCGTTCGATTCATTATTATCGGCGCCGAGGACCTTGGAAAAATAAAATATCGCGGAGTCAAACTCCTTCCTGTCTTTCTTTATATTCGCCGCCTTCCTGTATACCGTATTGACAAGCTCGGTATTGCCCGACCTTGAAGCCAGCTCGTCGAACCTGGCTATGGCTTCGTCTGCCTTGCCTTCTTCATATAATAACAGCGCCAGTTGATAAAGCGCCTCTTCGGCCATGGCGCTTGACGGGAAATCCTTCAATATCGACAAAAGATAATCTTTAGCTTTGCCGTAATCGTTCTTTGAATTATAATATTCAGCGAACCATAACCTGGCGTCTACGGCAAGCGGACTCCCGGGATAAGCCTTCACGAAAACCGCGAATTTTTCCAGCGCTTCCTTTTCCCTGCCCATATTGTAATAGCACCATCCCGACTGGTAAGAGGCCTGTATCCTTATATCGTCCTCGCCGGACTTACTCTCCAGTTCCCTGAACATCGATAAAGCCTCTTCGTAATTTTCCGCGCTGTAAAGGGAATTGGCCAGATACAATTCCGCTTTTAACCTTGAAGCGGCGGCCGGGAACTCCTTTATAAGCCTTCTAAATTCCTGCGAGGCATGCTCAAAGTCGGACCTCTCAAAATAGGCGGCGCCGAGCTGGAAGAGCACCTTCTCGCGCAAATTGGTATTCGGGAAATTCACGAGGACACTCTGGTAAGCCAGGACGGACTGGTCATACTTTCCCGTCGCGAAAAAGATATTCCCAAGCTGATACTGGGCATAATCCGCGATAAAACTGTCCGGGTACTTATTGAGCACTGTATCATAACATTCGGACGACGCCTTGTATTCTTTTCTGTCGAAATATATATCACCTGTCCTGCACATGGCTCGAGCGCTCAGGTTTATGTCTTTCGACCCCTTCTCTATCCAGAGAAAGTTCCCGACCGCGTCGTCATGCTTGCCCTGCATGGATAGCGCCCAGCCCAGCTCAAAATGGAGCTCATCGATAAACCCGGATTTTTTGAATTTCTCCACGCCTTCAGCGGCAAGGCGCTCGGCTTCGGCATACCTTCCTTCCCCGGACAGGTTCTTTGCTTTATGGTAATACGCTTCCGCCGCCGCGTCGCTGTCCGGATATTTCGACATCAACTCATCGTACGCTTTATTGGCGTCTTCCGGCGATGAAAGATCTTCATAACTCCGGGCCAGTCCCAAGAGAGAGAGACCGGCCAGGAAATCGTTGGATGTCTTTTCGAGGCATCTCCTGAATTCCTGCGCGCTCCTCCGGTAATCCCTTAACTGGTAGTAGCTGTTGGCCTTCCTGAACAAGGCGAAGTTCGACCAACCGGCTTCCGGCGATATCGCAAGCGCCCTGTCGAAAGAGGCGATGGAGTCGTTATACTTGGCCAGGTAAAATTCGACCTCGCCTTTAAGATAATAGGCCTCGGCGGTCTTACCGGAAACGGGGAACTTATCTATGAACCTTCCGAGCTCTTCTTCGGCGTAGGTATATTTCCCCATCAGATATTCGCACTCGCCTATCTTATATTGGGCCTCCATCGCTATTTTTTCAAACGGATATCTCGAGACGACATCCCTGAAGCATGCCAGCGCGTCTTCAAAGAACCCGAGTTTATAATATGCCCAGCCCTTTGAATAAACGGCATAGCCAAGATATTTCGAGGACGGATATTCATCGATGACCCCCTGATAATACTCCAGGGCTCTTTTAAAATCGCCTGTCTTAAGGTATATCTCCCCGCTCCAGTACAACGCCTCGTCTTTAGGCCCGCTTCCGGCGGGCGCCTCCAGGATCACCTCGAACTCATAGAGAGCCCTCGGCAGGTTGTTCTGGTAATAATAACATCTTCCCATCATTGAGTGCGCCTCATAAAGATCGGCGGCGTCCGGTCGGCTTCTCATGAAAGACTCCAGCCTGCCCTGCGCAAGGTCGTAAAAACCGTCGGCGAACGCCTTCTTTGCATAGACAAAATCCGATTCCGGCGGGTTCTCCGCCGCACGCGCCGGATAACCCGCAACAGTGAAAATCAAAACCAGACTTCCTATTATTATTTTATTGACCATTGGCCGTGTCATTTAAGCACTTCTTTTAAATACTGCCCTGTGTATGAACGCCTGTTCTTTATCACTTCCTCCGGGGCGCCGCAGGCTACGATCTCGCCGCCCTCATCCCCGCCTTCCGGACCGAGATCTATTATGTAATCCGCTGTCTTTATGACATCAAGGTTGTGTTCTATCACAAGGACTGTATTGCCCTGCCCTACCAGCGCCTGCAATACTCTTAGAAGTTTGTCGACATCCGCAAAATGCAACCCGGTCGTAGGCTCATCCAGGATATAGAATGTCCTGCCCGTGGACGTCTTTGACAGCTCAGTCGCAAGCTTTATCCTCTGCGCCTCGCCTCCGGAAAGGGTCGTGGCCGACTGCCCGAGTTTTATATAGCCCAGGCCGACTTCGTAAAGCGTCTTAAGCTTGTTTCTTACCGTCGGGACATTGGCGAAGACCCGGAGCGCTTCCTCCACGGACATGTCGAGACAGTCGGCTATAGACTTGCCTTTATATTTGACGTCGAGGGTCTGGTCATTGAAGCGCCTGCCTTTACATATCTCGCACTGCACATATACGTCCGGCAGGAAATGCATCTCTATCTTCTTTATGCCGTCGCCCATGCACGATTCGCAGCGTCCGCCTTTTACGTTGAAGCTGAACCGGCCGGGCTTATATCCGCGCACTTTGGAATCAGGAAGCCTGGAAAAGATATCCCTTATGGGAGCGAAAGCGCCTGTATATGTAGCGGGATTGGAACGCGGCGTTCTACCTATCGGCGACTGGTCTATGACTATGACCTTGTCGATAAACTGCATCCCCTCTATTTTTTTATGAGCGCCGGGCATTTCCCGCGACCTGTAAAATTTCTTAGCCAGCGCCCTGTAAAGTATATCGTCGACAAGGGTACTCTTGCCTGACCCGGATACGCCTGTAACGCATATAAAAAGGCCGAGCGGTATCCTGACGTCTATCTCCTTAAGATTGTGCTCCGATGCGCCTATAACCCTCAGGACTTTTTTATTATCTACAAGCCTCCTCGCGGACGGCGCAGTTATCTTCAATTCCCCCCTCAGATATTTCCCGGTGAGCGACTCCTTCGAGGCGATGATATCATCCAATGTACCATTAGCTATGATCCTTCCGCCATGTTCGCCCGCGCCCGGGCCGAGATCTATCAGGTAGTCGGCTTTTCTTATAGTGGCTTCGTCGTGCTCGACTACTATCAGTGTATTGCCGAGGTCTCTGAGCGTAAACAGCGTGTCCAGGAGTTTCGAGTTATCTTTCTGATGCAGCCCTATGCTCGGCTCATCCAGTATATAGACTACCCCGACGAGGCCCGAACCTATCTGCGTGGCCAACCTTATCCTCTGCGCCTCGCCTCCCGAGAGCGTGGAACTCCGCCGGTCGAGGGTAAGATAATCCAGCCCGACATTAACCATGAATTGCAGGCGCGCGCCTATCTCCTTAAGGACCTGGCGGGCGATCCTGGCCTGCGATTCCGTCAATTTCAGGTCCGATAGAAATGTCTTCAGGTCTTTTATCGGCATATCCGATATCTCGAATATATTTTTATCTCCGATTGTAACGGCGAGGCTCTCCGGCTTCAATCGCATTCCGTTGCAACCCGGACACGGGAGGACAGACATGTATTTATTGATCTCTGTCTTTATGAATTCACTCTCCGTTTCGCGGAAACGCCGTTCCAGGTTCGGCACCACTCCCTCGAACCCCTCGGCATAGCTCGGGGTTCGTGCCGAGCGAAGCCGAGGCACGAAATACCCCCAGCCTTTGCCGCCGGGTTCCCCGAAAAGCACTATCTTCTTCATCTCCTTCGTAAGGTCTTTATACGGGGTATGCGCATCGAACCCGTACCTGTGACCCACCGAACGCAAGAGCCGCCTGTAATATATATAAAGGCCTTTGCCGCCGCGTCTCCATGCGTCGACGGCGTCTATCACGGGCTTCGACTTGTCGGAGATGACGAGCTCCGGGTCTATCTCCATCTTGTTCCCGAGACCCAGGCATTCCGGGCATGCGCCGTAAGGCGAATTGAAAGAGAATATGCGCGGGGCGAGTTCTTCGAAGCCGGTCCCGCAATCGATGCAGGCGTATTGCTCGTTAAATAACGTATCCTCGCCCCCCTTCTGTTTATCAGCGCTTATTATAACAAGACCTTTTCCCGTCTCAAGCGCCGCCTCGACCGATTCCGTGAGCCGCTTCTTTATTCCTTCCTTAAGAACGAGCCTGTCCACCACTATCTCTATGTTGTGCGCCCTGTTCTTGTCGAGGGCGATCTTACCGTCAAGCTCAAGGACGTTACCGTCCACCCTGACCCTTACGAAACCGTCTTTTTTGGCCTTATGAAAGAGCTCCTTATGTTCCCCTTTCCTTCCCCGGACTAGAGGAGCGAGGACCATTATCTTCGATTCTTTCGGAAGCCGCAGGACCCGGTCGACTATCTCCTGCGCGGTCTGCCTGGTTATGGGCTTGCCGCATTTATGGCAATGGGGGATACCTACACTGGCGAACAGCAGCCTAAGATAATCATATATTTCGGTTTGCGTCCCGACGGTAGAACGGGGATTGGAACCTGCACTCCTCTGCTCTATGCTAATGGCGGGAGACAGGCCTTCTATGTATTCAACGTCGGGTTTTTGCAGCTGTTCGAGGAACTGCCTGGCGTAACTGGAGAGGCTCTCGACGTACCTGCGCTGCCCTTCAGCGTAGATAGTGTCAAAAGCGAGCGAAGACTTGCCGGAACCGGAAAGGCCTGTTATGACAGATAGCTTATTGCGGGGTATCTCAACGTCGATATTCTTAAGATTGTGCTCTTTGGCCCCTTTTATTACTATAGTGTCTCGCTCCATAATGATAATACTATAATATATCAATATTAGATGCAATAAGAAAATTGCCCGTGACAATTACCACTGTCGATTTTCAATCCTGACGGTTTCGTGACGGACCTAATAAACAAGGGAGACGAAAGCAAACCTATCGTCTCCCTTTGTTCATATGAAGCGCCTGGTATTACTTGCCGCCTCTCCTCATCCTTGCTCTTGAAACGTCGCCCTTCTTATCGATGAAGTAAAGGTATCCCTTTGCCTTCTTCACTGCCGGCTTCGCGACCACCTTGCCGCCGCCGCCTTTGGATTTACCTCTCGCCATCTTGGTCTCGACAACATTGCCTTTCTTGTCAACGTAATAAAGATAACCCTTTTTACGTTTTATGCCTACCTTTGCGACTTTTTCTGCCATCTATTTCACCCCCCTTCCTTACATTATTTGATATTAATATACTCGTGCTTTATCCTCGAAATGCTCCTGAATACGTTCGTCTTTACGTGAGGGCAATCCCTCTCCATCCTCTTCACAAAACCCTTCATCAGCCGCCTCTTTGAAATATCCGAATTCGGGCAGTTGCACGCAAGAAGCGGAAAACGGCTTTCTTTGGCAAACTTCCGGAGAGCGCTCTCTTCCACATAACATAACGGCCTTATGATGGTCAGCTTACCGCCAAAAAGCTCCTGTCTCGGGTTCATCGCCGAAAACTCGCCGTGATAAAATATATTCAACAGGAATGTCTCGACAATATCGTCTTTGTGGTGGCCGAGCGCTACCTTATTGCAGCCCAGCTTGTCGGCCGCCAGAAAGAGGGCCTTCCGCCTGTTCCACGAACACCAGAAACACGACGGCCTCGATTTTTCGGTAGAAAAATCGTCCCGAGAACGCGACGAATAGGAGCGTTCGAGGGATCTCCTGTTCAGGATCTTCATCTTTTCAAAACGATACTTTATGCCGTTATCTTTAAAGAACAATTTAAGAGCGTTTTTCTGGCTCTTACTGTCCGAGCACAGGAAATCGGATTCGACGTGCATCGCCGTGAGTTCGTAATCTATGGGCGCCCATTTCTTACGCTCGTTCAGGAGCTTGACGAGCGCCATGCTGTCTTTGCCGCCCGACACGGCTACGAGTATCCTGTCCTTATCTTCGAGCAGCCTGTAATCCTCGATCGCCCTGCCAATCCTCGTCGAGATGTAGTTACCCGTCCGGCTGAGCGGTCTCATTACGTCCCTATCTTCACGCTGTCGGAAATTCCGCCCAGTGTCGCTATGGCCGAGAGGATCGCAAGCGCGCTGGTCTTTGGATTCGCCTTTGAAGGAACGTTCTCCGTGCGCGTAAATATGCTCCCTGCGTCTCCTCGTATCTCGACCTCGTGGACGTTCCGCCCGAGCCCCGGAGACGCGACCAGCCTCACCCGCGTCGCCTTAGCCCCTATGCCCGCAAGGCTCAGGACTGCCGATACATTGATGTTCTGCGGGAATGCGCGGACCGCTTCTTCGGCGCTTCCTTCGAATACCGTTCTGTCTTCGCTTATGTTAGTGATATCTATGCCCTTTTCTTTCAGATAAGGCGCGCCAAAAAGGCCCTTCGGCGGCTTACGCGTCGTAAGAGTTACCGAGTCTATTTTCCCGACGGACGAGGACTTTAACCCGTCTATTCCGCAGATGGCGCCGCTCGGGATATAAACCCTGACGCCGAGCTTTTCAGCCTTTTTCAGAAGGTCCTCTCTCCCCAGGAGACCTCCGACGCTCATTATAAGGCATCCCTTCTTCCGCCTAATACATTCTTTCAGGACGTCGCCCGATATGCGCGCGCTTGCCGCTTCCACAACAACATCGGCTTTCCCCATAAGGTCGCCGATCTTCAATAAACGGACTTTTTTCTTCAGGCTCTTGTTCAAAGCCGCGGCTTTCCCGGCATCGAAGTCGCATACGGCGACAAGCTCGACACTCTTCGCAAGCCTGCCCTGGCAGGCAATAGCGAGTTGGGTCCCTATCGTTCCGCAGCCGATTATTCCGACTTTTATTTTGCTCATAGATATTGATTCTCTGACAGTTATAAGTTGTAAGTTTTAAGTTATAAGTAAAATGCGATATTTAGCTTACAACTTACGACTTATAACTTACGACTAGTTAATACCCCGGCGATCGCCGCGCCCTTCTTTTCCCCTGTTACCGCAAGCATCCTTTCGAGAACCCTTTTCGCTTTCTCCCTGACCGCGTCCGACACCTTTATCTCATAGACAAGTTTCTCCAGGCTATGAGCCACCCAACCGAGCGTTATGAGCTTCATGTTGGCGCATACCAGGTTCTCGGTAGGAAGGTAGAACTTCTTCGCCGGATTATCTTTCCTCAATTTATATAACATGCCCGACTCTGTGGATATTATGAACTCTTTGGAGGGGGATCTTTTCACATACGTGAACATGCCGCCCGTCGAGCAAATATGGTCGGAAAGCGCAAGGACTTCCGGGTTGCATTCGGGATGCGCGATCACCTCTGCCGCGGGATGATCCTTCTTGGCCTTGACCATATCCTCTTCCTGCACCCTTATATGCGTAGGGCAGAAACCTTCCCACAGGATTATCTTTTTTTCAGGAAGCTGAGTTTGCACGTAACGGCCGAGATTCTTGTCCGGCACAAAGATTATCTCCTTCTCCAGCAAAGACCTTACGACCTCCACGGCATTACTGGAAGTGCAGGCTATGTCGCTTTCAGCCTTCACCTCCGCGCTGGAATTTACATAGCATACTACCGCCGCCTTAGGGTGTTCCTTCTTTTTTGCGCGAAGTTTTTCAGGCGTTATCATATCGGCAAGAGGGCATCCTGCTTCCATGACCGGAAGCAGCACCTTTTTATCCGGGTTAAGTATAGACGCCGACTCAGCCATAAAGCGGACGCCGCAAAAAACTATAACGTCCGCGTCCGTCCTGACAGCGGCCTGGGACAGAGCAAGACTGTCGCCGGATATGTCGGCTATCTCCTGTATCTCATCGCGCTCGTAATTGTGCGCGATTATTACGGCATTCTGTTTCTTCTTAAGCTTCTCTATCTTCTTTTTTAAAGTATCGTTATATTTAAGGTCGCTCTTATCCTGTCGTTCCATGATGTCACGCTTTCCTGGCAAAACTTTTTTCTGTCTTTACAGCGGCAGGGTCGATAGCAATATTATCTATAAGCCTCGTCTTGCCGATGAAGACCGCGAGCGCGATCAAGACCTCGCCCGATATCGAACTTACTTCTTTCAGGAACCTCTTGTCCACTATCGAGATATAATCTATCTTGACGGACGGTTTCTGTCTTATTAACAACTCCATCGCCTTTATTATCTTTCTTGCGTCTTTTTCACCCTGGTTCACCATGGACTCCGCCGTAGACAATGATTGGTGTAATATGGACGCGTCCTTCCTTTCCGTTTCGGACAGATAGATATTTCTCGAGCTCATCGCAAGCCCGTCCTTTTCGCGCACAATGGGCATGATCTTTATCTCTATGCCCATATTTAGATCCTCCGTCATCTTTTTAATGATCGCGGCCTGCTGAACGTCTTTCTGCCCGAAGTAAGCCATGTCCGGCTTCACAATACCAAAAAGTTTCGCGACTATCGTGGTGACCCCTTTGAAATGGCCGGGGCGCGAAGAGCCGCAGAGCGTATCACCAAGACCTTTGACTTCTACATAAGTGGAATAGCCGCTCGGATATATCTCCTTTTCCGACGGGTAGAACAGGACGTCAACGCCCGCAAGCCTCGCCTTTTCTTCGTCGCGCTTAAAATCTCTGGGATATTTAGCGAGATCATCGTTAGGGCCGAATTGCAGGGGATTGACGAATACGCTCATGACGGCGACATCGTTATGTTTCTTCGCGGCCCTGACAAGGCTCAGGTGGCCTTCATGCAGATAACCCATCGTGGGAACTAACCCGATGGACTTTCCTTCTTTCCTCATGATCTTCATGAGGGTGGACATCCTTGAAATATTCTCGACTATCTTCACCCCGCCCTTCCTTCCTCTACCCCCACCCTCAGTTGGAAGGGCGGGGTTCATTCTTTAAACCTTCCCCAGCTCTCTAAGGCCTTGCAGCACGAACTCCCTCTCATTTATCCTAGGGTGCGGAACAACAAGCCCCTCTTCATCGATAACGTCCTGCCCATAATAAAGAATATCGAGATCTATCGTCCGCGGACCGTTCTTTATGGTCCTCTTCCTGCCCAGTTTAGCCTCTATCCTGTTCAATTCTTTCAGGAGCGGTTTCGGACCGAGATCGGTATCTATTTCCAGAACACCGTTAAGGAACATTCCCTGTTGTATGCCGCCGGCCGGTTCAGTTTCGTATATCGAAGATACTCTCCTAACCCTGATATCTTTATGCGACTTAAGCTCTTCGATAGCCCGATTTATATAGTCTTGTCTGTCCCCCAGGTTCGAGCCTATGCCGATGTAGCAAGTAGTCATATTTTAAATGTTACGTAAAGTTAGGGAAGGTTAATTAAGGTTACGTAAGGTTACTCAATCTTTATAACCTTACGTAACATTCACTAACCTTACGGAACGTTACGTAACCTTCTTTTTAATTCTCTCCACCGCCTCCAAGATCCTCTTCTTATCGACGGTGACGACCATCCTTATATAACCTTCGCCGTGCTCGCCGAAACCGTTGCCCGGCGTAGCTACTATATCCGCTTTATCTAAAAGCGCCTTCGCGAATGTCGCCGAGGTATAGCGCGGCGGCACGCGGACCCATACATAGAACGTCGCCTTGGGTTTCTCCACATTCCAGCCGAGCGAATTGAGACCGTCCACTAACACATTGCGCCTCTCCTCGTATGTCTTTATTACCGAACTTATATGTTTCTCGTAATTATCCAATGCGACCGCGCCGGCCTTCTGGATCGCAGAGAATATCCCTGAGTCGACATTCGATTTCACCTTGGCCAGGCCTTCTATAATACGGGCGTTGCCGGCGGCAAATCCTATCCTCCAGCCGGTCATGTTAAATGTCTTTGAGAGCGAGTGGAACTCTATGGCTACATCCCTGGCGCCTTCGACCTCGAATATACTCGGCGGCCTGAAGCCGTCGAACGCGATCTCCGTATACGCGGCGTCATGGCAGACGATAATATTGTGCTTCGCGGCAAAGTCGACGACCTCTTTCAAAAACTTCTTGTCGCAGACCGCGCCCGTCGGGTTGTTCGGATAATTAATGAAGATCATCCTGACCTTGTGCAGGATGCTGTGGTTTATCGCTTTCAGGTCCGGCAGGAATTTACCTTTTTCAAGCAGAGGCATCGAAACGACCTCGCCTCCGGCAAAGAGCGTACCCGATCTGTAAGGAGGATAGCATGGGTCCGGGACGAGGACTATATCCTGCGGGTTCACAAAAGCGAGCGGAATATGGGCGATGCCCTCTTTAGAGCCGATAAGCGGATATATCTCGCCGTCAGGGTTCATGTCGACGCCAAAACGCCTCTTGAACCAGCGCGAAGCCGCGTTCCTGAAGTCAGGATGGCCCTGGTCGAGGGCATACCTGTGCGTCGAAGGGTCGCGGACAGCCTTATTGAGCGCGTCTATGATGAACTTCGGCGTCGGTATATCGGGATCGCCGACGCCAAGGTCGATTATGTCCCGGCCTTCGTCGCGCGCCTGCTTCTTCGCCCTGTCGATCTCCACAAATAGATACGGCGGTAGTTTCTTTAATCTGTCAGACTTCTCGATCTTCATTATTCTTTCCTCATGTTAATAAATTTTCCCGATCCCAGCTTCAACCTAAGCCTCGTTATTCGAGCACTGAAAATATTCGCTCCTTATGAAATTTTTCCAACCTATCCCCAATGGCCATCTCGGCCGTGGGCTTCGCCTAATTTTGCTATCAAGAATGATAAGTTTTTGAATTTACTAATTCGTTTTATACATCCCTTATGGGTACTATGCTTCAATATACTTTGGGTAGTAGCTATAATCTTAGCAAAATTTACGGCTCAACCCACATGGCCTCGTGGCCATATAGCATCACGGCAGTCGTAAAAATTTCCCACTCGCTCCACCTGGAAAATTTTTCGCTACTCAGGTGGCAGAACTTTTGGGCGATTGCCGAAGATGCTTCTAACCTGCCACCTCAATAAAATTTCTTCGCTCCGACTGCAGGGGCAGATAACGGCAGGTAGCCCTTGAGGCGTTATATTTTGCCGAGGCCGCACCGCAACACAAACTCTTTTTAAGCCGCTGTCTCCATAACAGCAAGATAGAAAATTTATTATTAATACTTAACCCAAATACTCTTGACGGCAAAATTAGCCGAAAGGGCGCCTGCCGTTAAGCTGCCCTGTGGTGGGGCGAAAAATTTTACAGCCCCAGTACGTCTTTCATGCTAAACAAGCCGCTTTTCTTACCGACAACGAATTTCGCGGCCGACAACGCGCCTCTGGCGAATATGTCGCGCGTCTTGGCGCTGTGCGTTATTTCTATAAGGTCGTACTCGCTCTCAAACGTTATAGTATGCTCCCCGACGATCTCAGCCTCGCGGACTGAGTCGATCGGCACCTTTACATCGCCCCTGTTTTCCTTGATTATGCGCGTAAGTTCTTTAGCGGTCCCGCTCGGCGCGTCCTTTTTATGGACGTGATGCGCCTCAACTATCGATACCTCGTATTCAGGGCCGAGGATCTTGCTCGAGTCGCGTATCATCTTAAATAGCAGGTTGACGCCTATAGACATATTCGGCGAAAAGACGACCGGCATTTTGGCAGAGACCTCTTTTATCTTTTCCTGCTCCGCGGCCGATAATCCCGTCGTCCCTATTACCATGGCTCTTTTATTTTCTTCGCATAACGCCAGGTGCTCCATTGTGGCCTGCGGAGATGTGAACTCGATAAGGCAGTCGCATTCTTTTACAAGAGGCCCGGCCTCTATCCCCGCGTCGAATTCGCCGCTTATCTCAAATTCCGCGTCCTCTTTTGCCAGAGCGACGATCCTCGAACCCATCTTCCCTTTGGAACCGCTGATGCATAGTTTTATCATTGTAAACTCCACTTTTAGGCTACGTAAAGTTAGGGAAGGTTAATTAAGGTTACGTAAGGTTACTCAATCTTTATAACCTTACGTAACATTCACTAACCTTACGGAACATTACGTAACCTCTTATATTAACCTGTAATCCTTCAACGCCTTCGCCAGCTTCTCTTTATTCTCCGGCAGCATATCGCACATGGGCAGCCTGAGGCCCGGCTCTATCATCTTCATGAGTCCCATTGCCGTCTTAACCGGTATAGGGTTGGTCTCTATGAACATCGCCTTGACAAGCTGCAGCATCTTATAATGCAGCTTTTTAGCCTTTTTTATATCTCCGCTTTCGAACGCGGCGCACATGTCGGCAACGTCCTTAGGTATTATATTCGCCACTACCGAAATGACGCCGACTCCGCCTATGGACATCACAGGCAGGGTAAGCGCATCGTCTCCCGATATGAGTAGAAAATCTTCCGGCGTCATATTCTTTATGCGCGACATCTGCTCCAGGCTTCCACTAGCCTCCTTTACCCCGATGATGTTCTTTATTTCGGCGAGCTTTACGAATGTCTCCGGTTCAATATTAACTCCGGTCCTTGAAGCGATATTATAAAGTATTATAGGCATGTCGACCGCTTCGGCTATAGCCTTAAAATGCAGGTAGAGCCCCTTTTGTGTCGGACGGTTATAGTAAGGATTGACCTGCAAAGAAGCGTCGGCGCCGGCCTTCTTAGCATGCTTAGTAAGCATGATCGCTTCTTCCGTAGAGTTCGAGCCTGTACCGGCTATTACGCTTATGCGACCCTTGGCGCATTGTATGGTAAGCTCTATCACCCTGTCATGCTCTTCGTACGAAAGCGTCGAGGATTCGCCCGTAGTCCCGCACGGAATAAGAGCCGACGTGCCGTTCTTTATATGGAACTCTATGAGCTCCCTTAAGGCCTTCTCATCCACCTTGCCGTCCCTAAACGGCGTGACCAAAGCCACCATTGATACTCTAAACATAGTTAAGCTCCTTTTATAGCAAACTAGAAACTCGAAAACCGAAATTCGAAACAAGCACGAAATTCGAATTTCGAAATTAGAATTTGTTTCAGATTTCGATATTCGTATTTCGGATTTATAATCATGTCAGACCTGTATTGCTCCCTCGAACACCAGACGAGCTTTGCCTTCCAGATATACATTCCTGAAATTTCCGTCGGCTATTTCGAAGTAGACTTTAAGCTTTTCCCCGCCCCTGGTCTCTACTGTAATCGGCGAAGCCATCTTCTCCGCTTCGGCCGCGATTATGGCGCTTGCGACCGATCCCGTACCGCAGGCAAGCGTTTCGTCTTCTACTCCGCGTTCATAGGTCCTGACCTTTATAGTATTTTTACCCGCGACCTGCACAAAATCCGCATTCGTGCCCTCCGGCGAAAATTCCCCGTGGTTCCTTATGTGCGAACCAAGGTTCTTGACATCCACCTTATCCAGGTCTTTGACGAAATGGACCACATGGGGCACCCCTGTATCGATAAAATCCATCTTATACGGGCACCTGTCTATAGACAGGCACAGGTTCCACCTGATATTCTTAGGGTCTGTCAATTTCACCTTGACGGTATCGCCCTTAACTGCGGCTTTCAATATTCCGGCTATAGTCTCGATCGTCATCTCATTTTTAGCTTTTCCTTCAGATGCGGCATACAGGGCGGCGCACCTCGAGCCGTTCCCGCACATCTCGGCTTCACTTCCGTCGGAATTAAATATTCGCATCCTGAAATCAGCCTTATTGGAGGCCTCAATAGCCAATAGTCCGTCTGCGCCTATAGACCACTTTCTATCACACAGTTTTTTAGCCAGGCCCGGTAGACTACCTTTAAACTTTGAAGAGATGACATCGACAATAACAAAGTCATTGCCTGTCGCTACGGCCTTCGTGAACTGTATCGTCTTACTCATCGCTTCCCTCTTACAGCTTATAGCTTATAGCTTATAGCTTATCTAAGCACACCCGGTATCGTCTCTCCGTGTACAAGATCTCTATAAGTCTCGTGCCGGCGGATAACGTAGAATTTATTCTTCACTACCATGACCTCCGCGGAGCGCGGCCTGGAGTTGTAATTACTCGACATAGTAAATCCGTAAGCGCCCGCCCCCATGATCGCAAGAAGTTCTCCGTTCGGAACATGGGGCAAAAATCTGTTCTTACCGAGGAAATCGCCCGTCTCGCATATCGGGCCGACCACCTCGACCTTTTCCGCTGTTTCCGAACTGTCCGCCCTGACCTTTACAGGGACTATCTTATGGTAAGCCTCGTACAGGCTGGGCCTGATCAGGTCGCTCATCCCGCTGTCCACTATAACGAACTTCTTTCTCGGCGTCCTCTTCGTATAAAGAACCTTCGTTACAAGTACGCCGCTATTACCCGATATAAACCGACCCGGTTCCAATATTATCTTGAGACCCGACTTTTTCAATAACGGCAGGATGCTCTTTGCGAAACTCTTAGCTGTCTGCGGGTTCTCTATGGAATAGACTATGCCGAGTCCGCCGCCTATATTGAAATAATCGACCTTTATCTTATACGTATTAAGAAATTCGAGGACCTTCTTTATGGCCTCTTCAAAAGGTTCAGCTATCAGAAGCTGTGACCCTACATGTATATGTACCCCTCTGATATTGAGGTTCGGATACCTCCACCTGGAGTTGAATATCTTGTGTACGGTCTCGAAATCCAGCCCGAATTTGCTCTCCCCCTTGCCGGTAGCCACATAATCATGTGTTTTTGGTATAACGTCGGGATTTATCCTGATAGCCACATTGACCTTCTTGCCTAATGATGCGGCTACATTCTGGATCTCGCCCAGTTCTTCTTCCGATTCCACGTTGAAGAACAATATGCCGAACTTGACGGCATCTACTATCTCATCGCGCCTCTTGCCGACGCCGGCATATACTATCTTTTTAGGGTCTACTCCCGCAAGGCGCGCCCTGTAAAGCTCGCCGCCGGAGACTATATCGAGTCCGGCGCCGTTCTTGACGAGAGCTCTCAAGACGGCAATATTGGAATTGGACTTCACAGAGAAGCATATGAGAGGCTTTACCGGCCTGAACGCCGCCTTTATCTTCGCGTAATGGTCGACCAGCGTCTTATAACTGTACAGATAAAACGGAGTCGGGACCTTTCTGGCGATGTCCTCTACCTTTACCTTTTCGCAATACAACTCGTTGTCTTTAAACGTAAAATCATGCATAACTCTCCATTCATTTTTTTCGCTTTTCCCTTGCGCCGATGTGGCTAACCGGCCAGTGGGCCTCGCCTAATTTTGATATCACGGGTGTTTTTGTTTTATTTAAGTTATTTCTGTTTCTTTATCCTTATGATAACTATGGCGCAAAAGTGCTTTGGGTATTAACGATACGTTATCAAAATTTACGGCTCAACCCACGTGGCCGGTTGCCATCGTCGCCATATGCCGTAGCGAAAATTTTTCCTTTCACTAAACAAAATCAGCCGCATCACCCAAAAATTTCATAAAGTACCTGGCCTCATTTTATCGGGCGCTTAGCTAATTTCTCTTCCAAACTTTCTTGAAGTTTGATTTCTTTACCCACAAAATCATGGGCCTCCTTAAAAGACATGCCGCTTTTGCGCACAAGATTGTCCGCCTTTTTAACAGCATACAGATTCTCATCCTTAAGAGCTTCATAAATGTTCTTTTTATTTAACTCCAGCCCTTTTAAAAATCTCGTCATAATCTTTACCTCATCTTCGATTGCCTCAACTGTCGAAAAAAGCGGTTCTTTATCCAGCTGCATATCTCTATTATACGTCAACGGCAGTCCCTTCATCATTACCAGGATCGACACAAGATTACCATATATTCTACCTGTATTTCCTCTCACCAATTCCAGAAAATCGGGATTCTTCTTATGCGGCATAAGACTTGATCCCGTGCAAAACTCTTCGGGTAATTTTATAAAATTAAATTCTTTCGTCGAATACAGTATCAAATCCTCGGCAAGTCTCGATAGATGCATCTGTATAATAGAAATCACGCTCAGCAGTTCTATAATAAAATCTCTATCGCTCACGTCGTCAAGCGTGTTTATAGATGGTCTTATATAAAAATCTCCAATCAGCGATAAAAGTTTTGCTATAGCCTTGTCATAATTCTTTCTTCCTATAGAGCTTCCTGCTAAAGCACCGGCGCCAATATGAACCTCAAGATTACCATAATAATTACTAAGCCTTTTTTTATCCCGTCCAAACATGGCGGAGTATGCACTTATATAATCTTTAAAAAGTACGGTTTGTGCACGTTGAGTATGAGTATAACCCACGATAGAATAATTCATATATTTCTTTTTCAAAAAAACCAATGATGCAATAAGATTATCGAGCAGGTCTATAATCTCGCCTGATTTTTTGTAGCAAAATGCTTTCTCGTCAAAAGCTACCTGGTCGTTCCGCGACCGTAACGTATGAAGCTTTAACGCCAGTTTTCCGACTTTTTTCTCAACCTTGTTTTGTATATCAGTATGAATATCTTCTGAACGTTTATCATATTTGAACCGGCCCTTTTTAACATCCTCACGGATTGCTTTTAGCGCTTTATACAATTTGCTCTTTTCCGGTTTCTTTAAAAGTTTTGCCTCGGCCAAAGCTAAAACATGTAGCATGGAGTGCATGACATCATAGCGAGCCAACTTATGGTCAAACTGGATAGACTTCTGGAATTCAAAGAATTCTTTATCGACCTTTTTTGTAAATCTTCCACCCCATAACTTTTTACTCATATTTTTTTCTCCAGTTCATTCAGGTAAAATTTTTCTATATTTTTTTCAATCTGTCTTCTCAGTAAAATTTTTTCGCTCGCACTGCAGGGGCAGATAACGGCAGGTAGCCCTTGAGGCGTTATATTTTGCCGAGACTGCGCCATAACAGAAACTCTTTAAAGCCGTTGTGCCCATAACGGCAAGATGAAAATATATAATGAATACCAAACCTGAATACCATTGACGGCAAAATTAGCCGAAAGGGCGCCTGCCGTTAAACTGCCCTGTAGTGGAGCAAAAAATTTTACTTGCCCATCCCTCTGTATGGCAGTCCCCATATCTCGTTGAAACCTTTGGCGAGCGACTGGTCGAAGATATCGCCCTCCTCGTATGTCGCAAGTTCTTTCTTATACAGCGAATCCGGCGACTTCCTGCCGACGACTACGCAGTTGCCCTTATGCAGTTTCAGCCTGACCGTGCCGTTGACGCGCTTCTGGGTATCGTCTATAAAGGCGTCCAACGCTTCCCTTAAAGGCGTGTACCAGAGCCCGTAATAGACGAGGTCCGAGTATTTCGCGGCTATCCGGTCCTTAAAATGGAGCATCTCCCTGTCCAGGACGAGGCTCTCGAGCGCCTTGTGTGCCGTATACAACGTCCATCCTGCGGGCGCTTCGTATATCTCCCTCGACTTTATCCCGACGAGGCGGTTCTCCACCATATCGCTTCTTCCGACGCCGGCGTCTCCGGCTATCCGCGCAAGTTTCGATATCAGCCCGACGCCGCCCATGGCCTTGCCGTTCAGCTTTACCGGGATGCCTTTCTTGAATTCCACCTCGACGTAGACAGGCTTCGCCCCCGCCTTATTTATTCCTTTCGTAAGTTGATATATATCTTCGTCAGGCTCGTAATAAGGATCTTCCAGCTTCCCACTTTCAATCGATATTCCCCAAAGATTAACATCAAGCGAGTATGGCTTTTTCGCTGTTGTGTCGATGGGGATAAGATTATCCTTCGCATATTCTATCTCTTCAAGTCTCGTTTTTAATTCCCATTCCCTCACAGGCGCTATTATTCCAAGGTCCGGATCGAGCGCCCTTACAGTAACCTCGAATCTGACCTGGTCATTCCCTTTTCCGGTGCAGCCGTGCGCCACGAAGTTAGCCTTCTCTCTTTGCGCGGCCTTAACAAGCCCCTTAGCTATGACCGGCCTGGATAACGCAGTCGCCAGCAGATAACCGCTTTCGTAAATGGCGTCGGCTTTAAGGGCTTTGAAAACGAAATCCTTCACAAACTCTTTTTTAAGGTCATCTACTATGACCTTAACGGCTCCGGTCGCGATCGCCCTCTTCTTATATGTGCTGTAATCGGAATCCTGCCCGACATCCGCCATATAAGCGACCACATCATATCCTCTATTCGTAAGCCACTTGATGGCAACGGATGTGTCCAATCCGCCGGAATAAGCGAGAACGACTTTTTTACTCATCTTCAGCTCCTCTTATTTATTTCAATAGTTTCAACAAGATCGCCTTTTCCGCATGCATCCTGTTCTCGGCCTGGTCGTACACGATGGAGTTTTTCGAATCGATCACGGAATCAGTTATCTCCATCCCTCTGTGCGCCGGCAGGCAATGCATTACAAGACATCCCTTGTTCGCGATCTTCAATATCCCATCATTCACCTGGAATCCCTTAAACGCCTTCATCCTCTTTTTCGTCTCCGGCTCCTGGCCCATGCTTACCCATACGTCCGTATAGAGGACATCTGCATCCTTGACTGCCGCCTTCGGGTCATTGAAAAACTCTATCGACGAACCGGAGACTTTCGCGAACTTCTTCGCGATCACAACGATCTCCTGCATAGGTTCGTATCCTTTCGGAGTGGCGACTTTCATGTCTAATCCTACTTTAGCCGACGCTACCATAAGTGAATTCAGGACGTTATTTCCATCCCCGATGTATGAAAGCACTGCGCCTTTAAAGGCGCCCAGCTTCTCTTTTATGGTAAATATGTCGCTCAAGGCCTGGCATGGATGCGCCCTGTCGCTCAATCCGTTTATCACCGGGACATCGGCATATTTAGCCAGCTCTTTTACGTCTTCATGTTTAAAGGTCCTTGCCACAATACCATCGAGGTATCTCGACAACACGCATGCGACATCTTTGACGGATTCCCTGGCGCCCATACTGATCTCACCGGGCCCAAGATAAATGGCGTACCCGCCAAGCTGGACCATGCCTATCTCGAACGAGACTCTCGTCCTGTTCGACGGCTTCTGGAACGTCAGCCCGATGGACTTGCCTCTCATCGAATCCGCGTACTTGGACCTTTCGCTTTTCACGATCTTTGCAAGTTCCAGTATCTCCAGCATGTCCCTTGTTTCGAGATCCTCTATCGATATAAGGTCTTTCTTCATCGCCGATCACCTCTCGTCAGATTCAGATCTTAGAAAATACCTTGTCCAGTATCGAGACCGCCTTATCGATCTCGATCTTTGTAACATTAATAGGCGGCATTATCCTCAATACCGTATCCTGAGTGCAGTTTATGAGTAAACCTTCTTTAAGGCACTCCTTATATATATCTTCTCCTTGTATCGAGAGCTCAACGCCTATTATGAGAGCAACTGCCCTAACCTCTTTTATGAAACTATATTTCTTTTTAAGATCTTCAAGTTTCTTTTTTAAATACGCCCCCATGCGTCTTGCGTTCTCCAGCATATTTTCTTTGTTTATCGCCTCGAACACCGCAAGTCCTGCCGCACAGACTATCGGGGACCCCCCAAAGGTCGAAGCATGCGTACCAGGCGTGAGGACATCCTGGAACTTTTCGCGCGCTACACATGCGCCTATCGGCAGTCCCCCGCCAAGAGCCTTCGCGAGAGTCATCACATCAGGCGTTACGCCGAAATTCTTAAAAGCGAACATATTGCCGGACCTACCCATCCCTGTCTGAACCTCGTCGAATATCAGCAGTATATCCTTCTCATCACATAAGGCCCTCAAGCCCTTCATGTATTCCCTGCCTGGAATATTGATTCCACCCTCGCACTGTATCGGTTCGAGCATTATGGCTACAGTCTTGCTGGTTATCGCTTTTTTCACAGCCTCCAGGTCGTTAAAAGGCACATAACTAAACCCTTCCGGAAGCGGTTCAAACCCGTGTTTTACCTTGTCCTGGCCGGTCGCCGTTATCATAGCAAGCGTCCTGCCGTGAAAAGATTTGAGGCATGTTATGACCTCGTACCGGCCTTTATCATGGCCGTACTTACGGGCCAGTTTTACCGCAGCCTCATTCGCTTCAGCGCCCGAATTCGCGAAGAAGACCTTCCCGGGGAAAGAATTCTTTATTATAGCCTCCGCGAGTTTAGCCTGCAGTTCGCTGTAATAATTATTCGATACATGCAGAAGTCTCTTTGCCTGCTTATTTATGGCCGCTACCACCGTCGGGTGGCAATGGCCTATGCCGGAAACAGCCCAGCCCGGGAAGAAATCGAGATAAAATTTGCCGTCTATGTCCCAAACTTTCACTCCTTTAGCCTGCTCCAGGCATAAAGGCACTCTCTTATACGTGCGCATTATGTATTTATCGTACATCCGCACGACGGATTCTGTCTTTTTTTTCTGCATGAAAAAATCCTCTCTAGTTGTAAGTTTTAAGCGGTAAGCTGTAAGTGAAGGCCTTAAATTATGTCTTGCTTAAAACTTATGACTTACAGCTTATAACTACCTAATAATTTCAGTCCCTATCCCCCTATCGGTGAATATCTCCAGCAGCAGCGCGTGAGGAACGGACGCATTAAGGATGTGCGACTTCTTTACGCCGCCGTTTATGGCGTTTACGCATGCCTGCGCTTTAGGGATCATGCCGGAATCTATGATCTTCTTATTAATAAGTTTCTTTATTTCCCGCGCTGTCAGGGTGCGATACAGGCTTTTCGGGTCTTTTTTGTCCTTCATGATGCCGTTGACATTTGTCAGGAGTACGAACTTCTCAGCCTTAAGAGCTATCGCTATCTCGTTCGCCACGTCGTCCGCGTTCACATTATACATATTTCCGTCCCTGCCGACGCCGAGCGGATATATCACCGGTATTATGTCGTCATCGATAAGCTGTTTCACGACTGTTGTATCTACCGAGGTCACCTCTCCGACAAACCCAAGGTCATAATCCAGTTGCATCTTCCTTACCCTGATGAGGTTGTTCTCCCTGCCGCTCAGGCCGAAGGCCTTTGCGCCCATACTCTTCATGGCGGAAACTATCGACCTGTTTATCTTATAAAGAGCCCTGTCTATTATGTCGATAGACTGCCTGTCGGTCACTCTTCTGCCGTGGATGAATTTAGGCTCAATACCCGCTTTCTTCATCATCTTGGAGATAAAAGGCCCGCCTCCGTGTATCACGACCGGATGCATGCCGGCGAAATTCATGAATATTATGTCCTCGAGTATACCGTCATCAAGGCCTTTTTCGTCAACAGCCGCTCCGCCGTATTTTATGACGATGACCTTGCCGGCGAACTTTTTTATATACGGCAGCGCCTCTATAAGGACTTCACTCTTCTTTATAGCTTCTTTCATTATGTGCTATACTCCGCGTTTATCTTGACGTACTTTTCCGAAAAATCACACGTCCAGGCCGTCGCCTTATGTTTACCTGACTTGAGATCGATTTTAATACGGATCTCGTCCTTTTTGAAAAGCTTTCTGACCTCTTCTTTGTCGTAACTTCCTATGCGGCCGCCGTTCGACACCGCCTTCTTATCGCCGAAATATACATCCACTTTGCCGGAATCAAACGCCACTCCGCTCGCCCCGCAGGACGCGACGACCCTGCCCCAATTAGGGTCTTCGCCGTATATGCAGCACTTCAGCAGGTTAGAAGTAGACACTTTCCGGGCGACCTTTACCGCATCTGCCTTATTTTTTGCCCCCGCAACCTCTATCTCCACAAGCTTGGTGGCGCCTTCGCCGTCCCTTGCAAGCATCCTGGCCATCTCTTTCGCAAGGAACTTCAGGGCGTCTGTAAATAACCGATAGTCTTTGTTCTTCGACGCTATTTTCCCGTTGCCGGCGTATCCGTTCGCCAATACGAAGCATGTGTCATTAGTGCTCATGTCGCCGTCGACGGATATCATATTGAACGAATCCTCGATCGCCTCCTGAAGCGCCGCTTCAAGCATCTTCTTGCTTATAGCGGCATCCGTCGTAATGAACGAAAGATGCGTTGCGTGCTTTGATACCGTCATCTCGGGATGGATCATACCGACGCCTTTGCATGCCCCTCCTATCGTTACGACGGTCTTTCCCAGGCGAACCTTGACGGCCATCTCCTTCTTTACCGTATCCGTAGTAAGTATGGCCTTTGCGAAGCGCGTCCCTCCGTCCGCAGCCAGGCCCAGGACAAGCTCAGGTATCTTCTTTTCTATCTTCTTCACAGGCAGATCATGCCCTATTATTCCGGTCGACGCCGTAAGGACCGTCCGCTTGCCTACCCCGAGAGCGGCCGCAAGGCGTTCCACCACTATCGCGGCGTCCCTGTCACCGGACTTGCCGTTCGCGCAATTGGCGTTACCGCTATTAGCGATGATCGCCCGGTGCGTCGCATTGGCCATATGGGCTCTGCTGATCTTTACCGGAGAAGCCTGGAAGGAGTTCGTCGTAAAAGCGGCCGCTGCCGCGCAAGGCCCTTCGGAATATAAAAGCACGAGATCCGGCCGGCCCGACTTCTTTATGCCCGCCGCCAACCCGTTCGCCAAAAAACCTTTTGCCGTCGCAACCCCGCCTTTTACTATAATCACTGCTATCTCACACTCCTGTGGATTTCTCTGTTTTACCTAAGCCTCGTTATTCGAGCACTGAAAATATTCCCCCCGTAGTGTAACTACTGGGTCGGTCTTTGTTCAGTCGAAAAACGGGAGCCTTGCGGAACTCGGCCGGCATTTGCTTCGCAAATGGTGATCCGGCCTCAAACATCCTCGGCTCTTTTAATATGCAAAAATGCGTATATATAACCGTTTTTCTCCATCACAAAGACCTAATATTTTCAATGTGCTCATCATAACTTCGGCTTAGGTTTTAATCTGCTTCCTCAGCTAAAATTTTTGCTCCCTTGAGATGGCGAAACTTACGGGCGGTTGCCGAAGCGAATGTCGTAAAATTTCGATACCTTATGGCGATATAATAAGGCCGAGTAAACCTGTCAACAGTATGCCCTTTAGTCCGGGTTACGAGGCCATCGAAATTTTACCACAGCGAAGCGGCATGCCTAATGCCGATTCGCGACGAAGCTGAGGCAACTGCCCGCAAGTTCCACGCCGGACTGAGAGGCGAAAAATTTATACCAGCCCCTCAGTTTCGTCAAATCCATTCATTATATTCATGTTCTGCACGGCCTGGCCAGCCGCGCCTTTTTTCAGGTTGTCTATACAGGATACGATGATAGCGGTATCGCCCGATATCTTCACCCCTATATCGCAATAGTTCGAATCCACCACATCCCTGATCTGAGGGAATTTGCCTTCGTCGTATACCCTGACGAACTTCTTCCCCGCATAGAACTTCTTATAAAGTTCCACCGTCGCCTTCGTATCCATCTTCTTCTTTAAGCGAAGATAGATCGTCGATAATATGCCCCTACTCATCGGTATAAGGTGCGGCGTAAATATTATATCCACATCCTTGCCGGTTACTTCGGATAATATCCTGTTTATCTCGGGCTTATGCTGATGCTCGTTAGCCTTATAGCATTTAAGGTTCTCGTTCACCTCGCCGAACGACAACGCGATGTCGGGCTTCCTGCCTGCGCCGGTAACCCCGGACTTTGAATCTGCGATCATGAAACTTGTTTCGACGGCAGACTCTTTCAATAGAGGAGTGGCCGCGAGTATTATGCCCGTCGGATAACAACCCGGGTTAGCTATCAGATTAGCCTTTTTAATAGTTTCGCTGTATATCTCAGGCAGCCCGTAAACGGCTTTCGGGAGGTTCTCTTTATCCTTGTGCTCTGTGCCGTACCATACTTTATATACGTCCGGTTTCAGCCTGTAATCTGCGCTCAGGTCGATGACCTTCTTTCCGGCTTTCAGGAACTTCGGCGCGGCTTCCATCGAAACGCGGTGCGGAAGCGCAAGAAATATGAGGTCAACTTCCTTTATAGCCTCTTCCGTATCAGGCTTTTTACATATCAAATCGATCCGGCCCCTCAGGCTCGGGAATATAACAGATATCGGCTCCTCTTTTTCGATAACTGCCGACAGGTACGAGACCTTCGCTTTTTTATGCCCGGACAGGATCTTTACTATCAATTCCCCGGTATATCCGGTAGCCCCAACAACCCCTACTTTAAGCATATCGATCATCTCTCCAATCTTTAGCCTTATTCTAAAAAGTATTTTGGGACAGGTCCTTTTTACTGTTTCCACGTCGGAACCTGTCCCGGTCAACGGCAAAACCTCGACGATAGATAATATCAATACTAAAACAAAAAACCTATCGTGTCAACTAAAATCGTCGTCGGGAGCTGACAGGATAGGTTTCTCTGGTATCGTCGGAGAAACGTATATATTTTACCTCTTCGTATACTGGAATCTCCTTCTGGCCCTCTTCCTGCCGTATTTTTTGCGCTCCCTCATCCTCGAGTCCCTCGTCAGGAATCCCGCCTTTTTTATCGGCGGTTTTACGGCCTGATCCATCATTACCAGCGCTCTGGCTATTCCCTGTTTAACTGCGCCGGCCTGGCCGCTTAGCCCGCCTCCGTTGACATTCGCGAAGACATCTATCTTAGTCTCAAGCTTCACGAGCTCGAGAGGCTGCATTATGATAAGCCTGTGGGTCTCTCTCGGGAAATAGTCGTTGAAAGGCCTCTTATTTACGGTTATCTTGCCTTCCCCGGCCATCACCCTGACGCGGGCTATGGAATTTTTACGCCTGCCTGTAGCACAGAATTGAACCTTTTCAGCCATTATGAATTACCCTTTCAAATTTGCGTGCAAATTTGATACTAAAGCAGCGTTAAAAAATGCGAACGAATAGTGAGCATTTTAGCTGCTGAAGTATCTAATTTGCGTCAATCTATCTTCAGCGGTTTCGGCATCTGCGCTTTGTGAGGATGCGCCTCATCCGCATAGACCCTGAGTTTTTTCAACAGTTTCTCGCCGAGCTTGTTCTTCGGCAGCATGCCGGCTACCGCGTGCCTTATCACGTAATCCGGCTTCCTATTCAGGAGCGAGCCTAATGTCTCTGAATTCAGGCCGCCCGGATATGCGGAATACCTCTTATACGTCTTCTGCATCAGTTTCTTACCCGTCGTCTTTATGAGCCTGGCATTTATGACTATAACCTCGTCCCCTGTATCCTGGTGCGGAGAATATATGACCTTATCCTTGCCTATCAGGATGCTGGCGACCTTTGCGGCAAGCCTGCCCAGGACCTTGTCCTTGGCGTCGACTATGTACCAGCTTCTCTGTATATCCTTCTCTTTAGCTATATATGTCTTCACTATTACCTTCCCTTACCCGTCGATCCTTTTCAAGGAAAAGCGGGGTAAATTGTAAAAAAACGCCTCCTGTTACAGAGGCGATAAATAGTAACACAAGCGCCGTATCTTGTCAATTAAAAAATCCGAGACCTCCGGACCGTTACAGGATGCCCCTTACCTTCATCGTTTCTCTGAGTTTATCCGCGCCTTCGTACCTCACAGACTCGATACCCAGCATCTGCGCCTCTTTTATGAGGTCCTCGCGGTCGTCAATATACAGTATGCCCTCTTTTTTGCCACCGGCGCGCTTGATCACGTTGTCGTATATAGCGCGCTCCGGCTTAACAGAGCCCAATTCGTAAGAGAGAATGATCTCGTCGAATATCCCGATTATATCGAACTTGTTCCGTATATATTCGAAATGTAGTTTGTTCACATTAGAGAGCAGGAAGAGCCTGTAAGAGCCCTTCAATTCCCGCGCCAGAGCGCAAGAACCTTCATCCTCCCAGAATATGTCGTTCCAGATCTTCGCGAAATCCTTATAAGACATCTTAAAACCTATCAGGCTTGCGGCCCTCTTATGGAATTCCTCCGGAGGTATCAGCCCTTTTTCAAAATCCTTCGTTATCTCCGAATCGAAGAAGATATCATAGATCTTCCCGGTATCAAGCCCGGATAAGGCAGCTATCTTCTCTGCGGATATATTATGGTCGAATTTGATCAGGGTATTCCCAAGATCGAACACTATTACGTTATATTTTTTCAGCGCTAACCCCTATTTTTAATACATCACCTTAACCAGGCACAGTCCTTTGGCGGGCATAGTCGGCCCGCACAACCTTCTCTCTTTTCTTCGCAGTATTTCCCTGACACGAGGCACGTTTATCTTTCCCCTGCCGGCTTCCACAAGCGTTCCGGCTATGCATCTGGCCATATTATAAAGGAAGCCATCCGCTTCCATATAAATGTTAATTATATCATTATGCTTTTCAATGGCGATGCGTTTTATGGTGCGAATCGAATCTCCCCTGTCGCCGTCCGTTGCCTGAAAAGATTTGAAGTCATGTTTCCCGACGAGAATCGCCGCGGCCTTCCTCATCACCCTCACGTCGAGCTTGTAGAAACACTTGGCGGCGAACCTGCGCATGAACGGATCGACAAAATCATTATTGGCTAACGTATAACAGTAGAGTTTGCCCTTGGCATCGTATTGAGCATTGAACTTCGCTTGAACCTCTTCTATATGAGATATCACTATGTCCTTCGGAAGCGCGCTATTAAGCGCCATCTGCAGATTTTTAAGGGGTATCTTCGAAGGCGTCCTGAAGTTCGCCACCTGGGCCATGGCGTGGACACCGGCGTCCGTCCTGCCGGACCCTTTCAGAGATGACTTGTGGCCGGTAATCTTACCTATGCGATCCTGGATCACTTCCTGGATGGACTTTGCGTTCTTCTGAAACTGCCATCCGGAGTAGTTAGTCCCGTCGTATTGTATAGTGAGCTTAATATTGCGCATATATGGTTAACTTTTTAAATTCGAAGCACGAAATCCGAAATTCGAAGCAAATCCGAATTTTCCAATTCTCAAATTTTCAAAACCGATGTTTGATCATTTGAATTTCGGTCATTCGACATTGTTTCGGATTTCGATATTCGTATTTCGAATTTTTTATCGGATCAGTACTTCCGCGATCTGGATGGCATTCAAAGCGGCGCCCTTGCGGATATTGTCGCTGACGACCCACATAGAGAGGCCGTTATCGACGGACTCGTCCTGCCTAATCCTGCCGACAAAGGTATCGTCCTTTCCTTCGCCGTATACGGGCATCGGATAGGAACCTTTAGCCGGATCATCCATAACCTTCACTCCCGGCGACTTCGAAAGCATGGCTCTCGCCTCGTCCGCGGTGATATGGCGATCTGTCTCGATATTTACGCTCTCTGAATGGGCGTAGAAGACCGGGACCCTGACGCAGGTCGCGTTCACCCGGATGGAATCGTCACCCATGATCTTCCTCGTCTCGTTGACCATCTTGACCTCTTCCTTGGTGTAGCCGTCATCCAGGAACACATCTATTTGGGGGATGAGATTAAAAGCTATCTGGTACGGGAACTCGACCGGTTTCACTTTCTTCCTGGCCAGGAAGACTTCCGATTGCTCCCACAATTCATTTATCTTCTTCTGTCCGGCGCCCGATACCGACTGGAAAGTGGTGACGACTATCCTTTTTATCTTCGCCGCCTTATGGATCGGCCAGAGCGCGACGACCATCTGTATGGTCGAGCAGTTGGGATTGGCGATAATGCCTTTATTCTCTTTTATCTTCCCGGGATTGACTTCCGGGACCACGAGGGGCACACTCTTATCCATCCTGAACGCGCTCGAGTTATCGACGCATACAGCTCCGGCCTTTACAGCGCTCGGCAGGAACTCGAGGCTCCTCGAAGCGCCGGCGCTGGCCAGCACAATATCAATTCCCTCGAAAGACTTATGGGTAAGGACCTCTACCGGATATGCCTTACCGCTGAATTTCAGCGATTTGCCTTCCGAGCGTTCGGATGCCAGAAGCTTTATATTCTTTATCGGGAATTTTCTCTCTTCCAGAATGCGAAGGAACGAACTCCCCACAGCCCCAGTTGCTCCCATTATGGCTACATTGTATTTTTTATCCATATTTAACCTCATCTTAAATTCGAAATACGAATATCGAAATCCGAAACAATTTTCGAATGACAAAAATACAAATAATCGAAATGACGATTGTTATAATTCGAACATTAGAAAATTCGAATTTGTTTCGAATTTCGGATTTCGTGCTTCGGATTTAATCGCTAAAGATTACTTACTGCTATCACAGATTCCCCACCACTAAATCCCCGACCTCTTCGGTCGAATACCCCATCTTGCCTGCGGCGAGGCTCTTCAGTTTTGTAGTCGCTACCTTTACCACCGACTTCTCGACTGCGGACGCCGCTTCGATTTCGCCGATATTATCGAGCAGCATGCCGGCGGCGCATATAGCCGCAAGCGGATTTATAACGTGCTTGCCTGTGTATTTGGGCGCGGAGCCGCCTATCGGCTCGAACATCGACACGCCCTCAGGATTAATATTGCCTCCTGCCGCGATGCCCATACCGCCCTGTATCATGGCGCCCAGGTCGGTTATGATGTCCCCGAACAGGTTATCGGTAACGATGACATCGAACCATTCCGGGTTCTTCACGAACCACATCGTCGTCGCGTCCACGTGCGCGTAATCCGTCTGGACATCGGGGTAATCTTTCTTTACTTCGTCGAACGTCCTCTGCCACAGGTCCCAGGCATATGTCAGGACGTTCGTCTTGCCGCAGAGGGTCAACTTTTTCCGCGAGTTCCGTTTCTCGGCGAGTTCGAACGCGTAACGGATACAGCGCTCGACGCCTTTTCTCGTATTATACGATATCTGTATCGCTACTTCGTCAATCTTGCCCTTATTCTGAAACTCGCCCATCCCCTTATAAAGCCCTTCGGAATTCTCGCGGACAACGACAAAATCTATGTCTTCCGGTTTCTTGTCTTTCAATGGGCAGAATCGAGGATCATATAATTTCACCGGCCTTAAATTGATATACTGATCAAGGCCGAATCTCGTCTTGAGTAAAATACCCTGCTCGAGTATGCCCGGTTTAACGTCCGGATGGCCTATGGCGCCCAGGAATATGGCGTCGAACTTTTTCAAATTCGCGAGCTCTTTATCGTCTATCGTCTTGCCCGTCTTCAGATAACGATCGCCGCCGTAATCGAACATCTCTTCTTTGTATGAAAAATTAAATTTTTTGGAAGCGGCCTTCAGAACCTTCAATCCCTCGGCTACCACCTCCGGCCCTGTCCCGTCACCCGCTATTACAGCTATCTTGTACACTTTTGTAGTCATCTTATTTTTCTTTTTACATATTCCATCAATCCGCCTGAGTTAATTATCTTTTGCATGAACGGCGGATATTTTTCGAATCTGTAAGTCTCCTTTCTCGTTAAATTACGCACCAACCCTCTCTTTATATCGACCTTTAACAGGTCGCCCTTCCTGATCCTCTTCGCGTCCTCGGGCAACTCTATCAAAGGCAGCCCTATATTAATGCTGTTCCTGTTGAATATCCTCGCGAAGGTCTGGGCTATGACGCAGGATATCCCGCTCGCCTTTATTGCAAGCGGCGCGTGCTCTCTTGAGGAACCGCACCCGAAATTCCTGCCTGCGGCTATTATGTCGCCGCATTTTATCTTCTTTACGAAATTTTTATCAATATGCTCCATGCAATGTTTCGCGAGCTCGTTCCCGTCCGTAGTATTAAGGTAACGCGCCGCTATTATATCGTCGGTATTGATATCGTCGCCGAACTTGTGGGAACGCCCCTTAAGTGACATTTTGTCGCTCATATTAAACTACCTCTTCCGGATGGGCAATACTACCCTTTACCGCGCTTGCGGCGGCTACCGCAGGGTTCGACAGGTATACCTCGCTCTTCGGGTGCCCCATCCTGCCTATGAAGTTCCTGTTTGTAGTAGCGAGCGCCCTCTCGCCTTCCGCCAATATGCCCATGTGTCCGCCCAGGCACGGCCCGCACGTCGGCGTCGAGAATATACCGCCCGCCTCGACGAATATTTTGGCGAGCCCCTCATTGACCGCCTCCAGGTATATCTTCTGAGTCCCCGGTATAACAATGAGCCTCACGCCCGCCTTTACCGACTTACCGCGCAATATCTTAGCGGCGATCCTCAGGTCGGATATCCTGCCGTTGGTGCAGGAGCCTATTACGACCTGGTCTACAGTCACATCCTTAAGCGCCTTTACATTCTTCACGTTGCTCGGCAGGTTCGGGCACGCTACCAGGGGCTCGATCTTACGGACGTCGTATTCCTTAACCGCCTTATAAACGGCGTCTTCATCGCTGAAATAGAATTTTCCGTTCCCCGGCTTCGCCCTATTCTTGATCGATCCAATATAGCTCTTAGTGATCTTATCGGGCGCTATTATGCCGTTCTTGCCGCCGGCTTCGATCGCCATGTTGCACATCGAGAGCCTGTCATCCATTGGAAGGTTTTCGATAGTCTCTCCCGTAAATTCCATTGCGCATTTAATGGCGCCGTCGACGCCTATGTCGCCTATCGTATGCAGGATCAGGTCCTTCCCGCCTACCCACTTATTTAACTTCCCGTAAAATATGAATTTGATGGACTCGGGCACCCTCATCCAGCATTCCCCTATGGCCATCGCGGCGGCGAGGTCGGTCGAGCCGACGCCCGTCGAAAAAGCGCCCAGCCCTCCGTAGGTGCAGGTATGCGAATCCGCCCCGACGACAAGGTCGCCCGGAAGGACAAGTCCCATCTCGGGAAGGAGGGCATGCTCGATCCCCATCCTCCCTATCTCAAAATAATTCTTTATCTTATATCTTTTCGCGAAATTCGCCAGCACCTTGCACTGGTTGGCGCTCTTCATGTCCTTAGCGGGCGCGAAGTGATCGGGCACGAGAACAACCTTCTTCCTGCCGAAGACCTCTTTCAGGCCGAGCTTCCCGAACTCCTCTATCGCAAGCGGCGCGGTGATGTCATTACCGAGGCAGAGATCGACCTTTGCGTCGATGAATTCGCCCGGATGGATATCTTTCAGTTTTGTATGCTTAAGCAGGATCTTCTCTGTTATCGTGTAACCCATTCTTGCCTTTCCCGTATGCAGACTATAGTTCTTTCACCATCGCTATTTCCTTGCAGCTCGGGAAATAGACGCACTTTATACATTCGCTCCATATCTTATGAGGGAGCTCTTTCTTATCGACTATATTGAAACCGAACATCTTAAAAAACTCCGGTATATAAGTGAGCGCTATGACCTTCTTGACCTTCAACGCCTTCGCTTCTTTTAGGCACTGGTCGAGCAGCTTCTTGCCCACACCCTTGCCCGACTTCGACCTCGCCACAGCAAGGCTCTTCACCTCCGCCAGGTCCTCCCAGTCTATATGCAGGGCGCAGCAGCCGTATATCTTCTTCCCTTCGGCATATACGAAGAAATCTCTTACGTTCTCGTAAAGTTCGTTCAGGGAACGCGGAAGCATCCTATCCTGTTTCGCGTAAAACGTTATAAGCTTCTGCATCTGTTTGACATCGCTTACATTTGCACGTCGTATCACGTCAGCTCAGCTCCTTTTTTCGCATAAAACCGTTTGTCTTTAAACGCGCATAATCCGTATAAAACACAAGACCCGCAGCGCGGACTTCTCGCTTTGCAGGTTCTGCGACCGTGTTCTATTATACCTAAATGAAAACTATATATCAAGTCTTTAGGAACGACGTCCGACAGAACGTCATGCGCCTCCCCTATATTAATGGAAGCGCCTATCAAGCCCAGCCTCTTAGCCACCCTGAATATATGCGTATCTACCGGCATGGACGCCATGCCGAAACTGAACAACAGGACGCATGCGGCAGTCTTCGGGCCCACGCCTTTAAGCGATTTGAGATACTCTGCGGCGTCATCGACGCTCAGATCCGCGAGATGCGCAAGCGTTACCCCGCCTTGCCTCCTATTGATCTCGTAGAGCGTCTCTTTTATGCGCTTCGATTTGATATTGGCGAGGCCTGCGTGCTTTATGATACGCTCTATCCTGCCCACAGGCGTCTTAAGCAGCGTACCCCATGACCTGAAACGCTCTTTTAGCGACGCGAACGCTTTCAGCGAATTCCTGTCCGTAGTATTCTGCGATAGTATCGTGCGGACGAGCTCATCGACAGGATCCGACCTCTTGGACCGGGCCGGCTTGCCGTAGGCCTTATCGAGCAATCTTATAATATTTCCGATCTTCATCGCTTGATACGCATTTTATACTTTAATATCCAGGATAGATGATAAAAGTTGTTTCGTATAGGGATGGGCCGGATCGGAATAGACTTTTACGGCGTTTCCCGTTTCGACTATCCGCCCTTCCTTCATGACCGCGATGCGGCCGCACATGAACTTCACGACCCGCAGGTCGTGGCTGATAAATAGGTATGTCACCGACAGCTTTTTCTGTATGTCTTTCAGTAAATTTAGTATCTGAAGCTGGATAGTCACGTCCAGGCTGGAAACCGGCTCGTCGCAGACTATGAATTCGGGCTTTGTCAGGATAGCGCGGCCTATAGCGATCCTCTGGCGTTCGCCTCCGGAGAATTGATGCGGATATTTTATAACGGCGTTCTTCGGCAGTTTTATAAGGTCAAGCGCCTCTTCTATCCTTTTCTTCATATTGACGGCTCTGTTTTGAAGAACAAGGCCTTCTGCCAGAATATCGAAGACCCTCATCTTGGGATCGAGGCTGTTATAGGGATCCTGGAATATGACCTGCGGTCTTGACGTCGCGAGCTCTACGCTCCCGGAATCCGGTTTCAGCAGGCCAAGGACGATCTTGCCGAGCGTCGTCTTCCCGCATCCAGATTCTCCGACAAGCCCGAACGAATCGCCCTTTTCTATCTCAAAAGAGACGCCGTCAACGGCCTTAACTACGCCGGCCTCTTCCCTCAGATATCCTCTTCTGACGGGAAAGTATTTTTTTACTTCATTGCATTTAACTATCGCCATATCACCTTAACCTTACGTAACTTTCACTAACATTACGTAACTTTCGCGAGTCATAAACTTACAACAGCGCCTTTACCGACTCCAGCAGCGACATCGTATACGGTTCCCGCGGACTGTTAATGATCCTGTCAGTCTGGCCCTCTTCCACTATCCTACCCTTACGCATAACAGCCACGCGATCGCACATCCTTGATATGATACCAAAATCGTGGCTGATGAATAGCATCGAGACCTTCTCTTTCTCGAGAATTTCGTCCAGCAGGTCGAGTATGCCGGCCTGGATCGTTACATCAAGCGCGGTCGTCGGCTCATCGAGGATCACAAGCTCGGGCGAATTCATTAAAGCCATGGCTATCATAACGCGCTGTTTTGCGCCGCCGGATATCTGGTGAGGGTAATCGCCGAACACCTTCTCAGGCTGGGGGATGTGTACTTTCCCTAAATAGTTAATAGCGATGTCCCGGGCTTTCTTCTTCCCGATAGGCCGATGCGCAAGCACAGCCTCTGTCATCTGATAGCCTATCGTAAATACGGGATTTAGAGCGGTCGACGGCTCCTGGAATACTATCGATATCTTGGCGCCCCTTATGCTGCGAAGGCGGTCGTTATCGGCTGTGATCATATCCTCACCGTTAAAAAGGACCTTTCCGCTCTCTAACCTGGCGGATTCAGGTATAAGCCTCAGGATCGATAACGCTGTCAGCGTCTTCCCGGAGCCCGACTCGCCCACGAGCCCGAAGACCTCTCTTTTCTCTATGTCGAAGTTTACGCCGTCAACGGCTTTAACCGCGCCATGCGATGTAAAAAAATATGTCCTGAGATCATCTACCTGTAATATCTTCATAATGTAGCCAATAATCCATGTTTGACCTGCGAGGAGTGATTACTTATACTGGTCACACCTCGCAGGTCTTATCCTTTGATCCGCGGTTCAAGCATGTCGCGCAGCCTGTCACCCAGGAGGTTATACGCCAGTACCGTCAGCAATATGAAAATACCCGGGAATATCGTAAGCCACCAGGCCACGCCAAGCGTGGATTTCCCGTCCATCAGGATATTGCCCCAACTGGGCGTCGGCGGCTGGACGCCTATCCCCAAAAAACTCAATGCCGATTCCACAAGTATGGCGCCGCCTACACCGAGCGTCGCGTTGACCATGACCGGCCCGATAGCGTTCGGTATCAGGTGTTTCCAGATTATCCACGCGTCGCTCCCGCCCATGACCCTCGAGGCGCTGACATAGTCCCGCTCCTTCAGCGTAAGGACCTCAGCCCGTATAAGGCGGGCGACCCCCATCCAGCTCGTCATCCCTATCACTGCCATGATATTGAATATGGACGGTTCCAGCAGAGCTATGACAGCAAGGATCAGGAAGAACGTCGGGAAACAGAGCATTATATCCACCAGCCTCATTATCATCGAATCTATCTTTCCGCCGTAGTAACCGGCAACAGAGCCGAAGAATATCCCTATGAGGACCGCTATGCCGACGGCGATGAAGCCTATCGACAGCGAAATACGCGACCCGTACACTATGCGCGAGAATATATCCCTGCCGAGAGTATCCGTTCCCAATATATGATGATGCGACGGAGGCGATAAGACAGAGCGCACGTCTATTGATGTCGGATTATACGTCGCGATCAATGGCGCAAATAACGCAAACGCCAGGATCACCGCAATGAAACACAGGCTCGCGAGCGCGATCTTATCTTTGAATAATCTCTTCATCGTTCTCCTGAAACCCTTATCCTCGGGTCGGCGTATGAATAGGCTATGTCCGCCAATAGGTTACCCAACAGCGTCAACATCGCTCCGATCGATAGGACCCCCATTATCGTCGCATAGTCCCTGGCCATCACCGATTCGTAAAAAAGCCGTCCCATGCCGGGTATCGCGAATATCGATTCAAATATCACGCTGCCGCCGATAAGCCCGGGGATCGCAAGTCCTATTATCGTTATTACGGGAAGGAGCGCGTTCTTAAGGGCATGTTTATAAATGACCTGCCGCTCATTAAGCCCTTTGGCCCGCGCGGTCCTTATATAATCCTGATGGATAACGCCGACCATTGACGACCTCATGTAACGCGATATGCCTGCGATGCCGCCGAACGCCGAAATACAGACAGGCAATACCAGGTGTTTTGCAACGTCGAGGACCTTTCCTGCGGCGCTAAAATATTCGAAGTCGAGCGATTTTATGCCGGATATCGGAAGCCAATTCAATGTTATAGAAAAGAAGCTCATCAATAAGAGAGCAAGCCAGAACTCCGGCGTTGAGAATCCTATGAACGAGAAGACCGTAGTTAACCTGTCCATGAATGACCCGCGTCTTACCGCGGAGATTATTCCCAGCGGGATGCCTATGGCAAAGATGAGTATAAGCGACAATATGTTAATGAGCAGCGTTATCGGTATACGCTCGGCTATCTTCGCGCGAACAGGGCGGTCGTCCACATAAGAACGGCCGAAGTCGAAGACAACGAACCGCCTTAGCCAATCGAAATACTGGACATGGAGCGGCTTGTCGAGTCCGTATAGTCTCTCAAGCCTCATCCTGGCCTCATAGGAGACCTTCGGGTTAAGGCTCGTCTGGATGTCTGTCGGCTTGCCCGGAGCGAGATGGATGACGAAGAAAGAGATGAGCGTTATCCCGAAGAATACTGGAACGAACCCCGCCAGCCGTTTTGCAATATACCTGATCATATATTCTTCCTATTCGAAATTTTTCCTATCCTATCCAAACCTAAGCCTTGTTATGTGAGCACCCCAGGAAATTTTACGGGTCCTGCTGCTCCTTCGACTTTTTCTTTTAAAGGGCTCGTATGGGTTTATCCCGCCATCTGTTTAGCTCGGGGCGGGATCCCGCCTCAAGTCTCACTCCGGGCGGGACAATCTACCACGGGTATATTCTATGCGCGTATCTATGTATCCCGAACTATAGTCCTTAACATTCGGGCACCCCATCCAATCCGCCTGTCGTTAACTCCATCGGATTGGGTTTACAATCTGTAGTCGTAGGGGAGGTTTAAACCTCCCCTACGACATAAGCGCGTATCTATGTGCGCCGAACTACACTTACTGTATTCGGGACACCCCATCCATACTTCGCCCTTTATCGAGAAAAAGTCTGGAAGGAGCATCACCCGTAAAAATTTCCCAACCAGCTCTCCCGGTAAAATTTTTCGCTCCTCAGATGGCGCCCGCCTGCCCGACTTCGACTGTGTCAGGCGGGCAGGGAACTTACGGGCGGTTGCCGAAGCTATTTTTAACCTGCCTCCTCAGCAAAATTTCTTCGCCCTGTTATGGCGACGACGGCAACCGGCCACGTGGGTTGAGCCGTAAATTTTGATAACATATCATTAATACCCAAAGCACTTTGGCGCCACAGTTACCACAAGAACAAAGAAACCAAACTAATTAAATATAATAAAGATACACTTGATATCAAAATTAGGCGAAGCCCACTGGCCGGTTAGCCGAATCGGCGCAAGGGCAAGGCGAAAAATTTGCCTCACTTGTACCTCTGTTCTGACTTAGGGACGTACCACTTTATGAAATTGTAGCCGATGCCTATGGGCGACGACTCTACGTTGCGAAAACGCGAATTGACTATCGGCAGCACTTCGCTGGAATACAGGAACATATACGGCTGATCGTTATAGATCGCCTCATGTATCCTGTGGTATATATCCGCGCGCTTCTTCTCGTCAAAGGTGCGCCGGCCCTCCAAAAGCAGCCTGTCGACCTCTTCGTTCCTGTAGCCCACAAAGTTGAATTCGCCTTCACGCGTCTTCGAAGAATGCCATATATCGTAATTGTCCGGGTCGCGGGACAGGAACCAGCCCATTATTATGGCGTCAAAATGCCTCTTATCGATGAACTCGCTTATCATGGTGCTCCACTCGAGCACCCTTATCTTCGTCCTGATACCGACCTCCCTCAGATACCCCTGTATCATCTCAGCGGTCCTCTGGCGCTCTGCGTTTCCCTGGTTTAACAGGACTGTGAACTCAAATACCTTGCCGTCCTTTTCCAGCCACCCGTCGGCGTTGCGATCTTCCCAGCCCGCTTCTTTCAACAGCTCCCGCGCCTTAGGCAGATCGCGCGGCAACGGCTTCACGTCATTATTGTACGCCCACGAATCCGTGATGAACGGCCCTGTCGTGACCTTCGCAAGACCAAAGAATATCGTATCTACTATCTCCTGCTTATCCACAGCGTAATTGATAGCCTGTCTAACTCTCACATCGGCAAATCTCGGATCCGATAGGTTATATCCCATATAGGTGTATCCGAAACTCGGATATTTGAATTTTTGGAAATGCTTCTTAAAGAAATTATTATCTGTCTGTCTCGTGTATTGCAAAGGGGTAAGGTGCGAAAGGTCGACGCCCTGCGTCTGGAGCTCAAGGAATATCGTAGCCTCGTCCGGGATTATCCTGTATATATAGCGGTCTATGAACGGGCGGCCTTCGAAATATCCGCGGTTCGATACAAGTTCTATCTTCTCACCCGTCTTCCACGCCTTGAATATATACGGGCCGGTCCCGACAGGATGGCGCGAGAACCCGGTCTTATTGAGATCCTCGCTCTTCAGAAGGTGCTCCGGCATTACCCACATGCCCCAGCTGGCCAGCGACGGGGCAAAAGGCTCTTTGTATGTGATCTTAACGGTATGATCGTCCAATATTTCGAAATTTTTAACCCTTTCGAAGCCGCCGCTGTACGGCGTCTTCACGTTAGGATCGATCAATTTCTTATAGGTAAATTCTACGTCCTTCGCCGTAAAAGGCGCGCCGTCATGCCATTTAACGCCTTTCCTTAAATGAAATATGATGATCAGCCCGTCTGCGGAAATATCCCAGCTCTCGGCGAGATCCCCGACTATCCTGACATGCTTGTCGTATTTGACGAGTCCGTTGAAGACCATGCCGCAGATATCGCTCGATGCGGAGTCAGAGGCGAGTATAGGTATAAGTGAACGGGCATCTCCTATAGAAGAGACGACTATGGCGTCTCCAAATGCGGCGCGTTCGAAGGACCTTTCCTCGGCATTAAGTGCCGCCGTTAAAAAAAATACCGCTAATGATATTAGCGGTATCTTAATTTTACGCTGCGCTATTGTACTCATCTATTTATTAGAAATCGACCATGTCGTTAGCGAACGGCTGGGGCGCGGTTCCTTGCCCCTGGGTGACCGGAGCGATAACTCCCTTCGACACAAGAGACCTTCCTCTATGGCTTGTCATGACTGCCAATATAAGGCAAGTGAGTATATATATCACCGCCGAAGTAGCCGTCGCGCGCTTCAAGAAGACCGATGTCTTCGTCCCCAGGATAGTCTGGGTGGAGCTTCCGCCGAACGTTTCGCTTAAGCCTCCTCCCCTGCCTGCCTGAAGCAGGATTACCGCGATAAGGACCAGAGATACTATTACGTGCAAACCGATGAATATACCATATAACATATTCTACCTCTCGATTTTGTGTGCAAAAATTAAAGGCAATTTTTGACTATCTGTGTGAATGAATCCCCCTTAAGGCTGGCCCCTCCTACGAGAGCGCCGTCGACATCTTCCTGGGAGATCAACTCCTTTATATTATCCGGCTTCACGCTTCCGCCGTATTGTATTCTCACGCTTTTTGCCGTCTCCGGGCCGAACATCTTTTCCAGGAGCTGCCTTATATATTTATGGACTTCCTGAGCCTGCTCCTTCGTCGCGTTGACGCCTGTGCCTATCGCCCAGACAGGCTCATAAGCTACCACCGTCTTGAGCATCTCTTCCGCGGACAATCCCGCGAGTGAATTCTCCACATGATCTTTTATTACATCGAACGTCTTGCCGAGTTTCCGTTGTTCCAGCTTTTCTCCGACGCAGACGATCGGCTTCAGTCCCTCTTTCAGCGCCGCTTTGACCTTCTTATTGACAGTCTCGTTAGTATCCCCGAAGAACTGCCTGCGCTCGGAATGGCCTATAATGACGTACTCGCATCCAACGTTCTTCAACATGCCGCAGGATATCTCCCCGGTAAGCGCGCCTTCTTTTTCCCAATGGACGTTCTGCGCGCCGAGCTTTATATTCGTATCCATGACGATCTCTTTCACGTCGCTTAAGGATGTGAACGGCGGACAAAGGACTATTTCTATCTCGCCGATATCATAAAGGGTCCTCTTGACGTAATTGGCAAGGTCTATCGACTCGGATATGTTCTTGTTCATCTTCCAATTGCCGGCAATTATTATCTTCCGCATGATTTACAACCTTCCTCGCAGCATCTATCGTTAAGCGCGTCTATGCCCGGCAGGCCTCTTCCTTCGAGATATTCCAGCGACGCGCCGCCGCCGGTGGATATATGCGCCATCTTATCCTCGACTTTGAACTTCGACATCGCGGCCGCTGTATCGCCGCCGCCTATTATGGAAGTAACGCCCTTCAACCCGGCTATGAATTTAGCCACGTCTTCAGTCCCCTTGGCGAATTTATCCATCTCAAATACGCCGAGCGGGCCGTTCCATACTATGGTCTTCGCCGACTTAAGTTTATCTTCGAAAAGTTTTATCGTCTTCGGGCCTATATCGAGGCCCATCCATCCGTCCGGTATATCTTCTCCCACAAGCTTCGAATTGGCGTTCGCCTCGAACTTATCGGCTACTATGTGGTCTATAGGGAGGAGCATCGGGATGTTCTTCTTTGCCGCCTTATCGAGCGCCGCCTTAGCGGTATCGAGTCCATCCTTGTCGAGCTTCGAAGAACCTATCGTCTTCCCTTTTGCCTTCAGGAATGTATATGCCATGCCGCCGCCTATTAAAAGCGCGTCGACCTTATTTAGCAGGTTATCTATTACCTTTATCTTGTCTTTGACCTTTGCTCCGCCCAGTATCGCGACAAAAGGCCGCGCCGGATCGTCAACGGCATTACCAAGGTACTGTATCTCTTTTTCAAGCAGGAATCCCGCCACAGACGGCAGGTAATGCGTTACGCCTTCGGTCGACGCATGCGCCCTATGAGCCGTCCCAAACGCGTCGTTCACGAATACATCACCAAGACTCGCGAGCTCTTTCGCGAAATTGGAGTCGTTCTTCTCTTCCTCGGCATGGAACCTGAGGTTCTCCAACAGGATGACATCGCCAGCCTTCATCGCCGATACCGCCTTTTTAACATCATCCCCTATGCAATCTTTGAGCGCCAAAACCGGCTTACCAAGAAGATTCTCAAGCCTTTTGGCTACAGGCGCAAGGCGCAATTTTTCACTGACCTGGCCGTCCGGCCTGCCCAGATGGCTCATCAATATTACCTTTGCCCCTTTATCCAAAGCGTATTTTATGGCAGGCAGGGCAGCTCTTATGCGTATATCGTCCGTAATATTGAGCTTGTCATCGAGCGGGACGTTAAAATCGACCCGCATCAGCACCCTCTTACCTTTAAGATCAACATCCTTAATAGTCTTCTTTGCCATATCGTCTCCTGTGATTATAATCTTTATATTAGGTAAATTTTGCAAGGAAATATGATTATAATAGCCTCCGGGCCGCTTGTCAACCACTTTTATAAGCCTTAACAAGCCACCAGGAAATTTTTCGGGTCCTGCCGCGGCTTGGACTTTTTCTTCAAAAGGGCTCGTATGGGTTTATCCCGCCATCTGTTTAGCTCGGGGCGGGATCCCGCCTCAAGTCTCACTCCGGGCGGGACAATCT
>JBAZNZ010000013.1 GCA_041648975.1 Candidatus Omnitrophota bacterium
GCCTTGTGTAATTTCTTACACCTATCGGCGCGATAAGTAGCACGCCTTTAAGGGTGCGCAACAATTGCGGATAACTTTTATGAAGAGAAAACATGCGGTAGATCGAGATATGCCAATTGGGGAATTGAAGAGGATGGGCGATCTCCTGTATTCGGACAAACGCTTATCTATGGACGATTATGTTAAATTTGTGAATTTTTGCGCGAAGCATTTTCCGAGAAAGAGAATGTCGAAGGATGAGTGGCTTACATTGCACCGCGGTATTCCTTTTTCGCTAAAATAGTTACTTCTTTTCAGTTCAGAACCAACCCTCACCGCCAGCAATAACTACTCAGTTTGACTGAATATTTTAATACATGCGTAAAAGATGGATAAAGAGCCGCCGGCTATTTTTTTTAGGGAGCGGAATAGACATCATACCCCCCTATAACCTGATCAGCAAGCCTTTTATTGAGTAAAGCGTCTAAATCAACCGGTGGCAGCATAAGAGCCTCTTTTGGAATATCCGGACGCTTCTCTTTGGCCAATTGCCAGGGGCTTTTATTCTCTTTGTATGTATTAGGCCTTTCGAGATTGAAGAATAGCTGGTATGTATGAGCTTTTCCCATGAAGTCGGTTTTATCAGCAAAGTGCTCTATCTCATAGAATTCAGTCTCGATTAAATTATGGACTGTTTCCACGTCGGATTGGAACCTGTGGGCTCCGGGCGGTATAGTGCCGTGGATAAGCTTCTCGGATTCAATGGCTAGAGTATACGCTGAAGGATTCTTCGCTGACCACGCGCCGATGTATTCAGAGCCATTATCGGTCTGACGTATGCCGTTCTCAATAATAAGATCGTATCTTTTGAGATGTTCATTGATATATTCGGCAAAGAGCGTGGCGTTAATGAGCGATCTTTCGTCGGAATAGCCTAAGAACTGCACTCCGCAGCTTATCTCGCGGAAGGTATACTGAACCTTAGGAAGCCGCCTATCCATCATCTGTGGCCAGTATTCGGGGATATCGTTAAGGTCCTTGGTATCCTCGCAGGATCGCTCAAAGAGGGCGAATCGCTTCTTAATCTCACGCAGGTTTTGTTTGGTAACGTGCTTCTTCCTGCGACAGCGGCTTGACACGCCGTTCTTACGCCATATCTTGCGGATCGTTTTGGCGGAGGTGGGGAGATTCTCCAGTATCCTGACATGTTGGGCGCCCACATGCTTATATTTGGTTTTAAGCTTTACTATATGCTTTGCGTCATCTTCCGGTACGGCACGAGGCGAGTGATGAGGCCGCCTGGATAGGTCATCAAGAGCCTGATAACCATCCTCGATGAAGCGTAGCAGCCATTTACGGACTGTCCTGGGAGTTGTTGCATACAGCCTTGCCGCGGGCTTTACGCCGTGTTCTTTGGCATAGATGACCATCTGATACCTTTGCTGTTTTTTATCTTTACTTAATCGCATAACCTGATACCATGGATATGGGCACATATAACCGCCTCCTTTTCTTAGCAGAATAAGGAGAATTATATCAGGTTATCATGTGTCCCTTTATTTTTTCTACAGGATCATTGAGATACCGGTGCCATTCATTGACCCTGCGCCACTGCCAGGGCGAGCTGTCGCCGACATAAATCGCGTTGCTTGGCTCGTATTCATATACATAATTCGGCATAACCGTAACACGTTCTTTGGATCCAGCTTTTGATTTTTTTCGATTACCCCTCGGGGTAATCTCCTTAACACTATTAACTAACTCTTTTAAACCGAGGAAGACCTCAAGACTAACCCTCTTAATCTTCCTTAAAGCTACGGAAGAGGGGGTACGATGTCTCTTCCCATTCCCGAAACACAAGATTATTTAAATTGACTTAGTTATGTCTTATCATATATTATATGGAAATATGAAAAAAAATCGTGTTGATTTTTACGGATTCACTCTTGTAGAGCTGGTAATAGTTATTGTCATTCTTGGAATACTTGCCACAACAGCCCTTCCCAAGTTCGCAGACATATTAACTAAAGCCAAAGAAGGTGCTGACGACGCCGTTATAGGCGCGTTGAAATCTGCAGTAAATGCCCAATATGCAGCGAATGCTCTTAACGGTACGAAAAACGCTTCCGGAGAGTATTGGCCGGCCGTGAACCCGTTTACGCTATTAGCGCAGTCTCCACCGCATAAGGCCTATAGCAGTTCAACGCCGGACGGTCTTACATGGCAAGTCACCCATGAGCCAACCTATCAAGCATATTACATAACATGTTCGCATTATGCCGGTAGTCAATGGGGCAACGGCACAAAAGGACGTTTTTATATCTATCAATACGGAGATGCAGGTATCTGGGGCCATAAACCGGGGGACTTTTGGGTTATGGTGGACTATGGACATTGAGCGCTGTCAGGAAAGATAAACCCAAATCTCAGTCAAATTAGGTAAATTAGGTCAGTTTAGGGCCAGCCTAGATGGGGACACCCGGCGGGATAGGGTGAGGGCATAAAAAGGAGATGGATATGTTAGAAAAAATGAACGAGAGGATTAAGAAGCTGACGGTATGGGATATAGGACTTACGAAAGCGGCGGTATTCTTCTTTACGATCATTATCGTTAAGATATTTCCTCAGTTATTAAATATCGGCTATCCCGTTCTCATAGTCCTGGTCCTTCTTGCCGGGGCAAAGCCACTTTATGCATTTTGGATGAAAAAATAAGATATTGAATATCGAGGAGAGATTATGGCCCAGATAAGCGTAAAGAAATTGGCGAAGGACGATCTCAATAAGATGGGAGTCTTCTCTTGGCCGATATGGGAGAAAGAGGTATCCAGGTTCGATTGGACATACGATTCGGTCGAGAAATGTTATATTCTCGAAGGGAAAGTCACCGTGACGCCGAAAGGCGGAAAGCCGGTCAGTTTCGGGAAAGGTGATTTTGTGACATTCCCGTCAGGGATGAAGTGCGTATGGGATATAAAAGAGGCAGTGAAGAAGCATTATTCTTTCGAATGAGGAAGGAGTGTTGATGATAACGATGAAGATATTATTCTTCTTGCTTATTGCGATGGTGATGATCGCGCCGGTTTATGCGGCTGAAGAGAAGGTTGAAGAGGATGTTCAGGAAGAAGGGTTTCTTTCGGGTGTCATATCTTCAGTGAAGGACAAGATGAATAAAGTCACTTCCGGCGAAGAGCCGATATTTGACGAGAATGCTAAAGGCATGGACGACGTTACACTTATGCCTGACGGCGATCTGTCCGGGCGGCGGCCGTACATGCCGAGGACCGGCAGGAGAGCGGGCGAGGAACTATAGGAGGATAAAATGGACGAGAAACAGGTAGGGGTGGTGGATCATTTCTTCGACAAGATCAGCGTTTGCATGGTAAAGCTCAGCGACGCTGTAAAAGTAGGTGATAAGATACGCATAAAAGGCAAGGCCTCGGAGCTTGTGCATGATGTAAGCTCCATGCAGATAGACCGCGTTCCCGCGCAGGAAGCGAAGCCGGGAGACATGATCAGCTTAAAGGTCGACCAGAAGGTCCGCCAGGGCGACGCAGTATATAAGATCGGTTAACCACAATAGTCTTTTTCCGTCTTTTTCCGAGGAAGGCCTTGAAAAATTCCCGTTATTATAGTATTATTATACCAATGACGGGGATATCATATGACCAACTCGAACAATCGCAGATCAGGGTATTAAAACTCTCGCTGTTGAGCGGGAGTTTTTTTTAGGGGGTCAATATTAGAAAGGAGCGCGGGAAGATGCGGAGATACTTGATGAACATTTTCTCAGCTGTATTATTTTCAACGTTGGCGGCGGCGTGTTCATATTGCGAAGCGGCTGGATTGGATGAGATCGTCGGGCAATATAACAGCGCTACCGAAGTTCAGAGGCCGCAGGTAGAAGGGCAATACAGGTATAAACAGGTTCCTGTAGACGGCATGATAAAGGATGTCCTGGGCTGGGATGAATTTGACGAGAGGACAGACAGGGGTGGCCAATATTACAAAGTGGTTACTCTCCCGAAGGTAACGTCAGGCGGGGTGATGTACGATATACAGATATTCTACAAAGATAAGGCCAGCGTCAAACCTCTGTCTAAGGGGCAGGTGATAGAGTTGGAAGCGACGCTCTTAAAGATCGTAGATAATATAGGCTCTTATACTGTATGGGTTTTCGGGGATAAGTTATCCGATGAAGACAAGGCGATGCTTGAACTAGACTAAAAACATGCTGAAACGCGGGATGGCGGTATTGTTATTCTCTGTCACCTGCGCCTGTGCCCCGGCTCATCCGGAAGAAGGCAAGGCGAAGGGGTTGGATCTTGTGACCGACGCGGCGGGGGCGTTGGTGACTAAAGCTCAAGCGCTATTGTCCGGTAATCTCGAAGTTAAGATGGATGTGGATAAGGACCGGGCCGCCAAGAAGGATGATTATACGCTGGATGCGACCGGACAGAAGGTTCCGAAAGCAACTGTTACAAAATCAGGCCGTAGATAATATCGAACATAATGCAAAGGAGGAGCGGTATGAAGAAAGCGGTTTTAGTGATGTTGGTCTCGGTTTTTATTTTTGCTGAGGTTTCGCCGGCATATTGCGAAACCCCGGCTTTCAGGAAATTTCGACGGGGCTTATGTAATCTTGCGACTTCCCATTTGGAATTGATCCACCAGATGGATATGACAGGTAAGAAAGACGGCGTAGGATGGGCGTGGACGGTCGGTCTGGCGAAAGGCGTGGGTATGGTAGCGACGAGAGCGATTGTCGGAGCGTACGAGCTTGTAACGTTCCCGGTCCCATTTCCGCCAAAATATGAACCGATATTAAAAGACCCTGAATTTTTCTGGGAAGAGCCGTTTGCCGAAAAATAGCGCCGAAAGATTGTTTGGATCTCAAACCGAGCCATAAGTTGTGGCCTCATTAAAGGAGGAGCAAATGCCTAAAAAGAACACAAGAAGGATGAAGCGGCTTGCTATGAGACGTCGCAAAAGAAGATCGATGAGAAAATAGGATTGCCGATATGAAAGACGTATACTGGATAGCGGGCATCGCGCTCACTGCCGTAGGGTTTATCTTCACAGAAGGGACGCTAATAGCCACTACCAAGATGTTCGGCGTGGTCAGGGCGACGTTATTGAGGGTTGTATTTACTATACCGCTTTCGTGGTTAGTCATATATTTATCGACAAATGCGGATGTAAGCCTTCGCTTCAGAGATTGGGTGGAGAAGAAAAGAGAAGGCCTGTCGAGCCGCGCGCAGGCGATCGTAAAAGGAGGCGAATTCATCGCCGTTTTGAATACTACGGTTTTTCTCGGGCCGATCATCGCTTCAATATTGATGTCGATGATAGGCGTCAATACGAGAAGAATATATTTATACGCGGTATTCTGCGCGTTCTTGAGCGCATGGGCATGGTGCGCTTTCTATTCCGGGATGTTTTGGGGTTTGGGAAAAATATTTTGAACATGGGAATGAAGCCGGCATGAAAAAGTGCCCGTATTGAAAGACCTGCCATGACCTTCGCAAAACTTAGGAACGAGAAAGTATCCCAATCCCTGTTCATTCTTTTTGTCGTAGGCGCCGCGCTCTTCTTTTTCTTAAAGACAAGAGCGGATCCGGACCTGTGGGGACATTTGAAGTTTGGGCAGGATATCTATGAAAAGGGCGAGATCCCTAAGGTCGATACATATTCTTATTCGGCCTACGGAGCCCCCTGGATCAATCATGAATGGCTTTCCGAGCTGATATTTTATACTGTCTACAGGCACACGAAAGATACGGGGCTTGTCCTTTTTAAATTTTTGTCAGCTTTTCTGGTCACATGGATCGTTTACGCATCGGCGAAATTATGGACAAGGAGCGCATTCTTAAGGATGCTTTTCGTCGTTACGACGCTCTCCGTGCTTACGCGCGGATTTACGATCCGACCGCAGATATTTACAAACCTGTTCTTAGCCTGTCTGATATTTATGATCGACAGGCTGGAAAACGGCCTTGACAGGAAATGGCTGATTGCGCTGCCTGTCATCTTTTTATTATGGCCTAACCTTCACGGCGGATTTGTCGCAGGGCTTTCTATATTAATGCTGTATGTCCTGGTAAAGCTCTTTACGCGCAAGCTGTCTGCGCCTCTGGCTGTGGCTTGCGCATTCTCTGTGCTGGCGACGCTTATAAACCCATACGGGATCAGGCTGTGGCGTTTTATGATATCCGCCGTAACGCTGGATAGGCCGTTCATCACCGAATGGCAGATGTCTGAATTGTCACCCCAGTCATACGGCTATATAATCGTTTCTATGATAGTGCTGGTAGGGTTGTATTTCGCTAAACGGCGAAGGTCTGCCTTCGACCTCGTAGTCTTAAGCCTCGCGTTCATCCTTGCTTTCAAACATAACCGGCATACCGTGCTATTCGCTATCCTGGCCGCTGTATTGATGCCGAAATACTTTGACTCTTTTGCGGGAGAATGGTTCGGCCGAATGGAAAATAGACTGTCCGGTTTTTTTATAAATTCGATATTGGCCTGCTATGCAGTCTTCTTCATATCGGGGGTATTCTCTAATACGCAAGTCAATCCGCTTAAGATAGAGATATCTAAAGACGAATTTCCCGTCGAGGCCGTGGAGTTCCTTCGCGCTAACGGTATAAAAGGCAATATCTTCCCTTGGTTCAACTGGGGCGAGATGTGCATAAGGCAGCTTGGAGATTCAAACAAGGTCTTTATCGACGGCAGATATGAGACTATCTATAACAATCCTTTTATCCATCTCTACTTCGGGGTAGTGGAGGGCCAGATCGATTACAATGCGGCGCTGCCGAGATTCCCGGAGACCGACATCATGTTCTTAGATGTGAATAACCGGATAGTGTGGAAAGTGTCGTTCGATAAGAGCTGGGTGCTGGCGTACGCGTCGCCTCCGGCTGTGGTGTTCCTTAAAGATAACGAAAAGAATAGGCACGTAATCGAAAAGCTCAGGAAGAAGAAGTTGTTCTATCCGGCGATGACGCCGCCTTTCTATTTTGAGTGAGGTTAATCGGATATGTTTATCTCTAAGAGTGTCCTTATATTTTGCGTATGCCTGTTGCTCGCGCCGTTGGATGCCATGGCAGAAGGGGATGTGTCCGGCCTGAACGATATCCTTTATTGGGATAACGGCAAGATCAGATCCTGCACAGTCTATGACGCAACGGGACATTTGAAGGCTAAGGCCTATTGCAGAAACGATGGAACGGTCGAAAAGATAGAGAAGTTCGACCTTGCGGGGAACAGGACAGAGGAATCTTTTTACGACCAGTCGGGCAGGCTCAAGAACGGCATAGACGGCTGGGCCGCGAGGCGTTGGTGGTATGAAGATTCCAGGACGATCTCGCAGATAACGTATGATGAGGATGGGCGTCAGGTCGAAAGAAGGCATTACAGCGAATCGGGGAGGCTGGTCTTAAGACAATACAGGGATGACGATAATCTGGATCCGTATGAAGGCGCCGCGATGCAATTATTACTGGGTAGTCAAAATATCCCGTATCGCGATCCGCGAGTACAGGATTGAGGATAGATCATGCGACTGAATAACTTTTTATCGAGAGCCGGTTGCTGCGCCAGGAGAAAGGCCGTTCTTTATATAAAAGACGGCAAGGTAAAGGTGAACGGCGCCGTCGTGCGCGAGCCGTGGTATGTAGTGAAAGACGGCGACTCCGTCTACATGTCCGGACGAAAACTCAGCGTCGAAAAAGAGCTTTACCTCATCGTCAATAAGCCTAAAGGCGTTACCGCGACGCTCGAAGACAGGTTCGCCGCGCATAAGATCACCGACCTTATCCCGAAAGAGTACGGCCGCCTATACCCTGTAGGCAGGCTGGATAAAGATTCCCGCGGCCTCATAGTACTTACCAATGACGGTGATTTCTGCTATAAACTGACCCATCCGAAATTCGAGATCGAGAAAGAGTATCTGGTCATGGTGGAAGGCGAGCCGGATGCCCGGGCGATATCAAGATTATTAAAAGGCGTCCGCGATGAGGATGAGTTGCTGAAGGTAAGTTCCTGCTCTGTTATATGGGCAAAGAACGGTAAGGCCGAGCTTAAGGTCATAGTGGCTGAAGGCAAGAAGAGGCACATACGCAGATTGTTCAAATTTGTCGGTTTTCCGGTAATGGATATTAAACGTATCCGCATAGGCGGTATAAGGTTAGGAGAATTAGGAGAGGGCCGTTTCAGGAAATTGACCAAGGACGATGCGTATCGTCTGGCGGTACATTCTTCTTGACTTTCGTATAATTAACGATATAATAGTAAAATTAACATAAAAAAGCGGGGGGATTGCTAAAATGGCTAGCTTTAATCCGAAAGACATCAGAAATATTATTGTTTTAGGCCATTCAGCATGCGGCAAGACATCGTTGGTAGAGGCCATTCTCTATGCGGCAGGGGCGATCCCGCGCATGGGTACGATCAATGAAGGGACTACGGTTTCAGATTACAATGAGGATGAGAAAGAGAAGAAACATTCGGTCAATACTTCGCTGGCAAGCTTTGTCTATAATTCGACCAAGATAAACCTGATAGACGTTCCGGGCTATGCGGATTTCGCGGGAGAGATGATAGGGGGATTGCGGGGGGCCGATGTCTGTATAGTCGTCGTGAATGCCGCGAGCTCCATAGAGATAGGTACGGAGAGAGCGTACAGGATGGCGATGGAGAAGAACGTCCCGTGCATCTTCTTCATCAATATGCTCGACAGGGAGTATGCCGATTATGATAAATGTTTTGAAGATATAAAAAAGAAGTTCAGGAAACATTGCGTGAGCCTCGACATGCCGGTGGGTAAGGAGGATGGGCTTAAGGGCGTGGTGAATATATTGACCCATAAGGGGATAGACTCGCTTGCGGATGACGAGAAGAACCACGCTAAGGCGCTTGGCGATCAGATGGCAGAGGCCGTTGCCGAAACAGACGACGCGCTTTTGGAGAAATATCTGGATAAGGGCGAGCTCGAGCCGGAGGAATTGATGAAGGCGTTCAAGAAGGCCGTCGTGCAGGGCAACGTAACGCCTATCCTTTGCGGATCTGCCGCGCGTTCAATAGGTATAAAAGAGCTTCTGGATACGATAGTCAGCTACCTGCCTTCGCCGGTAGACAGGCCGAAGACCGAGGCTATAAAGCCCGAGACTTCGGAGAGGTTCCCCCTAGACGCGAACCCTAACGCGCCTTTTGCGGCGCTTGTATTCAAGACGCTGTCTGATCCGTTCCTGGGCCAGATATCGATATTTAAGGTCTTCTCCGGCAAGTTACAATCGAATACAGGATTTTACAACACAACCAAAGGGGTGAAGGAGAAGATAGGCCAGATATTTTCGCTGCTGGGAAAAGCCCAGACGTCTATGGAGTCCGCCCAGGCGGGCGACATCGCATGCGTTGCCAAGCTGAAAGAGACGGATACCGGGAATTCATTAAGCGATGAAAAGAACCCGCTTAAATTCGAAGATATACAGTTCCCTGAACCGGCAATATCGTTCTCGTTAAAGCCTAAGACGCGTTCCGACGAGGATAAAATATCAACTGCCCTCCATAAATTAACGGCAGAGGATCCTACGTTCAAGATCGCGATGGACGAGCAGACCAAGGAGATGATCGCGTCCGGTATGGGGGACATACATATCAACACGATGATCAGCAGGATGAAGATGCGTTACGGGGTTCAGGCTGAACTCGGGACGCCCAAAGTCGCGTACAAAGAGACGATCTTTGGCAAGGGCGACGCCCAGTACAGGCACAAGAAGCAGACGGGCGGCGCCGGCCAGTTTGCCGAGGTCTGGATGCGCATAGAACCGCTGCCTCGAGGGGCCGGGTTCGAATTTGTGGACGAGGTTGTGGGGGGAGCGATACCCAGGCCGTTCGTCGTAAGCTGCGAGAAAGGCATCAGGAGCGCCCTGCAGTCCGGCGGCCTGGCCGGATACCCGGTCGTGGATGTCAGGGCTATTGTTTACGACGGCAAGACGCATCCGGTCGATTCGAAGGATATAGCTTTCCAGACGGCAGCGCGGCATGCGTTCAGGGAGTCGATGCTAAAGGCAAAGCCTGTGCTGCTGGAGCCGATAATGGACGTAGACATCGTCGTTCCGGATGAATTCATGGGAGATATAACCGGCAGCCTGAATTCAAGGCGCGGCAGGGTGATGGGGATGGAGCCGGGAGACGGGAGCCAGACGATAAAGGCGAAGGTCCCGCTCGAAGAGATGTACAAATATGTGAATGAACTTAAATCTATAACCGGAGGCCGCGGCACGTACACTATGAGTTTTTCTCATTATGAAGTCGTGCCGTCGAATACGGCCCAGGCGATAATAGAGAAGGCGAAGCTGAGTAAGAAGGAAGAAATCGAGGCGTAATTCTTACGCAAACAGTAGTTCTGTTGTAGGGTTATTGCGTTATAGCGTTCGAACGCAATAACGCTAAAACGCAAAGAACGCAATAAACTAACGCATAAATTGAGAGGAGACACATGAGCGGACACTCGAAGTGGGCAACGATCAAACATAAAAAAGCGGCGACGGACGCCAAAAGAGGATCGTTGTTCACAAAACTTATCAAAGAAATAACCGTGGCCGCAAGAAGCGGCGGAAAACCCGATTCTAATCCCAGACTAAGGGTCGCAATAGAGCGCGCTAAAGAAGCGTCGATGCCCGCGGATAATATCGAACGCGCCATAAAAAAAGGCACGGGGGAACTGGAAGGGGTCAGCTATGAAGATATAACCCTCGAAGGTTACGGTCCGGGCGGAGTGGCGATCTACGTAGAGGGTGTCAGCGATAATAAGAACAGGACGACGAGCGAGGTGCGCACTATATTCACCAAAAAGGGCGGCAATATGGCCGGCGCCGGTTCTGTCAGCTGGATGTTCGAGAAGAAGGGTTACATCGTCGTGAGTAAAAGCGCGATAGACGAGGAAAAGCTTATGGGGATAGCGCTGGATGCCGGAGCGGAAGACCTGGTGACCGAAGACGAGAACTATGCCGTAAAGACCGGGCCGGCGGATTTTTTCAAGGTGAAGAAAGCGCTTGAGGACAAAACCGTTAAAATTGAATCTGCCGAAGTGACCCTTATACCGAAATCGACGGTCAAGGTCTTGGGGGATGAAGCGAAGAAGGTGCTCGACCTCGTAGAAGCCCTTGAGGAGCACGATGACGTGCAGAACGTTTACGCGAATTTCGATATACCAGACGACATGCTGAAGGAATAATGCGGATACTCGGCGTAGATCCGGGGCTTGGAGCGACCGGATACGGTATAATAGAAGATAAGGATTTCAAGCTGATCGAAGCCGGCGTAATAAGGACGAGATCAGGCACGCCGATCCAGGACAGGGTAAAGAAGATATTCGATGAGATATCGGTGGTCATAGAAGAGCACAGGCCGGATATACTGGTCCTGGAAAAGATATATTCGCACTACAAACACCCCACCACAGCGATACTTATGGGCCACGCGCGGGCAATGGCATGCCTTGTCTGCGGCGACTTTAAGATAAAACTGATCAACTATCCGTCTACGAGAATCAAAAAGGCCGTTACGGGCAACGGTCACGCGTCCAAGCGTCAGGTCCAGAGGATGGTTCAGAGCCTGTTACGATTGAAGGAACCGCCCGAGCCGGTTGATGTAAGCGATGCTCTCGCTATGGCGATAAGTTATTGTTATATTGCGAAAAATAAACTGCAGCCTCCGCCACAAAGATTGGCGGATCCGCCTTCGGCGGAGAAAGCTAAGCTGTGATCTCCCAGATATCGGGCAAGATAAAGAAGCAGAAACCCTCGAGCGTCATAGTCGACGTCGGCGGTATTTCTTACGAAGTCCTGATACCTCCCGCCGTAATGAAAGGCCTCGATAAGGCGAAGACCGGGGATGGCGCGATAAACCTCATCACATACCATTATTACCAGATGGATCCCTCGAAAGCGATACCCGTATTGGTCGGCTTCATCAACGAGATCGAGAAAGATTTTTTTGAGCAATTTATAACGGTCTCGGGTGTGGGCCCTAAAGCGGCGTGCAGGGCGCTCAGCCTTTCGTTTTCCGTAATTGCCGAGGCTATCGATAAGGGAGATATGGCGCTTTTGAAGACGCTGCCCGGCATAGGGGAGCAGAAGGCGCGCGAGATCATAGCTAAACTCCAGGGAAAGATCGGGAAATTCGGCCTCATCCAGGACAGGTTCGACCAGGATATGCCGAAGATCAAAGAAGATATTAAAGACGAGGCCTTAAGCGTCCTTGTCCAACTGCAGTATAAAAAGAATGAAGCCCGCGAAATGATCGAGCGGGCGCTTAAATCCAATCCGAAAGCCTCTAATTGCGAAGAGATATTGAATGAGGTGTACAAGGGCAGTCGTAAGTTGTAAGTTTTAAGTGGTAAGCTTTAAACTTATAGCTTACAACTTAAAACTAGAGTGAGAAACAGAAAAATATGCCAAAAAAAGATATGAAAAAATTGGCAGCCAAAACAATTCCTCCAGAGGGCAGGGAAAAGCTGATAACAAACCAGGAGACGGACGAAGACCTGGTATTGAATATCTCGCTCAGGCCCTCAAACCTGCCTGATTTTATCGGACAGAAGGCTATTGTTGAAAACCTTAAGGTGTCGCTGGCGGCGGCTCAGAAGAGAAAAGAGCCCATGGAGCATACGCTCCTCTCGGGTCCCCCGGGACTGGGAAAGACTTCGCTCGCGCACATAATAGCGCATGAGATGGGCACGAAGATCACGGCTACGAGCGGGCCTGCGATAGAGCGCGCCGGCGACCTCATCGGCATATTGACGAATCTCGCCGATGGCGATATCCTTTTCATCGACGAGATCCACAGGCTGTCAAAGACCGTGGAAGAATTCATATATCCGGCGATGGAAAATTTTGAGATCGATTTTATTATAGATAAGGGACCGTACGCAAAGACGATCAAATTCAATCTCAAACGATTTACTCTTATCGGGGCTACGACCCGGGCCGGCTTATTGACCGCGCCGCTGAGGTCGAGGTTCGGTATGTTCTACCACCTCGATTTTTATGAGACGGAAGACCTTGTTATGATATTAACGCGTTCCGCAAAGATATTGAATATCACCATCGAGAAGAACGCGGCCGAAGAGATAGCGAGGCGTTCGAGAGGTTCACCGAGGGTCGCGAACAGGCTCTTAAGGCGCGTCCGGGACTGGGTCGAGGTCAAGAGAGACGGGAAGATAACGATCGGGGCCACGGAAGAGGCATTGAAGAGCCACGGGATAGATTCTATGGGGCTTGACAATGTAGACAGGAAGGTAATCAATGTGATGTATGAATCGTTCGGGGGAGGGCCCGCCGGTATAGAGTCGATAGCCGCTACGCTGAATGAGGAGCCGGATACCATAGTCGATATAGTAGAGCCGTTCCTGCTTAAGATAGGCTTTATGAAGAGGACGCCGCGGGGGAGGGAACTCACGAAGCAGGCTTATGAACACATGGCCTTTGCGGGTAAGTCCAAAGATAAACAAAAGGAAATGTTCTAAAAAGTTGTAAGTTTTAAGTTATAAGTCGTAAGTTCAGTGCTTATAACTTACAACTTATAACTTACGACTGACAAATGAACGTACTACTACACATATGCTGCGCGCCGTGCGCTATTTTTCCTGTAGAGAGATTACGCGCCGAGAAGCATAACATTGCCGGATTCTTCTATAACCCGAATATCCATCCGTATTCCGAATACCTTAAACGGAAAGCCGAGGTCGAGAAATTCTCAAAACAGGCGGGTCTAAACGTTACTTATTCGGATTACGATATTGAAAGCTATTTCCAGTATATCGTCTACAACGAAGATGCTAAACTCAGGTGCCCGGTATGCTGGTGGCTGAGAGTGGAAAAGGCGGCGAAATTCGCCAAGGAAAACGGTTTCGACGCTTTCACGACGACTCTCCTCGGCAGCCCGTACCAGGACCAGGAGACGATCAAGAGTTTATGCATTGACGTCGCAGGCAAGCTGGGGTTGAAATTCTATTATGAGGATTTCAGGACAGGGTTCAGGGAGGCTCATGAGAAGGCGAAGTCCGTGGGGATGTATTGCCAGAATTATTGCGGATGCCTGTTCTCCGAGAAGGAGCGAATTGAGAGTAAGAAAAAGAAGAAATAAAAAGGACGAGTAGATGCCAGACATGAGCGCGTTCGGAAAGATGCTTATTCTGCTGGGAATTTTCCTTATAATATTCGGGGCCATATTCACGTTAGGCGGGAAGATCCCGTGGCTGGGGCGGCTGCCGGGAGATATATGCATCCAAAAAAAAGGCGTTACCTTCTTTTTCCCGATCACGACATCCATACTAATATCGATTATCCTATCCATAATCCTTGTCCTGATCAGGCGGAGATGAAAAATATCAAGCTCATAACCTTTATCTGCATAATAACCTTCATCCTCAACATTCCGACCGCCGCGATCCCGGCTGAAGATCCCGCCGATGTAATTGTCAGGGTATTGATTATAGACAACAAAGATTCTATCTCTCTTAGCTTGAAGGGGAAATATACGATGTACGCGATCAATTCCGACAAGGCTGTGCTTGAAGGGCCTTATCTTGCGGCTCAGGTCAGTTGCGCAAAAGACGGATTATCTGTGGGGAGCCGGGAAATAAGAGCGCCCGGAGTCAAGGTCAAAGCGTCGAAAAACTCAAGTATATACGTAGACGGCAGGATATTCAGGGGGGAAATAGATATACTGCGCAAGGACAACGATAAGCTCATGGTGATAAACCATGTCGGTCTGGATGAATACCTATACGGAGTTCTTTATCATGAGGTGTCCCACCGCTGGCCTATGGAGGCTCTGAAGGCTCAGGCTATAGCTGCCCGGACGTTTGCCCTATATCAGGCAAGACAGAACAAACTGCAGCCGTTTGATTTGCGCAGCGACATATATTCCCAGGTATATGGAGGTAGGACATCTGAAAAATGGTCCACTACGATGGCTGTGAACGCCACGAAAGGCAAAGTGCTGGCCTATAAGTCTAATCTGATTCCTGCATACTTTCATGCGACATGCGCCGGCTATACCGAAGACGCGTCCAACTTATGGAAGATCGACATGCCTCCGCTAAAGGGAGTCCGGTGTGATTTCTGCAAGCACTCTCCTCATTACAAGTGGGGCAAAGAGATCCGATTGTCCGCTCTGCAGGATAAATTGAAAGAGAAAGGCTATAAGATCGGCAAGGTAGCCTCCGTGTCGGCGCTCTCCAAAAATAAGTCAGGGCGCGTTGATAAGCTGGAGATCAGGGACGATGCGGGGATTTCCGTCGTATTGACCGGCAAAGATTTCAGGCAGATGATGGGCCCGAATATGGTCAGGAGTACAAAATTTGACGCCGGCGTTAAGGGCAATGATCTTGTCCTGAAAGGGCTAGGCTGGGGGCACGGAGTTGGGATGTGCCAGTGGGGCGCGTTCGGCATGGCGAAGAAGAAAAAGAAGGCCGACGAGATACTGAAGTATTATTATCCCGGCGCAGAGATCACGACTATTGACAAGCTGAAGAAGTAAGTGAGGTAAAATTTTTCGCTCCACCACAGGGCAGCTTAACGGCAGGCGCCCTTTCGGCTAATTTTGCCGTCAAGAGTATATATGTAGGTGTTTATTGTGGATTATAATATTGCCGTTATGGAGACAATTGCTCTAAAGAGTTTGGGTTATAGCGCAGCATCGGCAAAATATAACGCCTCAAGGGCAACCTGCCGTTATCTGCCCTTACAGTCTGAGCGAAGAAATTTTATTGGGAAAGAGCTGGTAGGGAAATTTTTCGGGTGACGCGGCTTGAGACTTTTTATGATAAGGGCGAAGTATGCCCGCCTGATCGCAGCAAACTAAGTCAGGCGGGCAGGGATGGGGTGTCCCGAATACAGAAGAGAATAGTTCGGGCATATAGATACGCGCTTATGTCGTAGGGGAGGTTTAAACCTCCCCTACGGCTACAGATTGTAAACCCGTTCCTGCCTTTATGCTTTAGAGTGACAGGAACGGATGGGTTGCCCGAATGTTAAACACTGGATTTCGGGATACATAGATACGAGCATAGAATATACCCGTGATAGATTGTCCCGCCCGGAGTTAGACTTGAGGCGGGATCCCGCCCCGAGCTAAACAGATGGCGGGATAAATCCCAAACGAGCCCTTTAAAAGAAAAAGTCGAAGGAGCAGCAGCCTGCCCGCCTGAAGCAGTCTCTCGCTGGCAGGCGGGGACCCGTAAAAATTTAATACCACATGGAGGCTTAGGTTTAGAGGAACCATGAAACTATCGGAATTTGACTACGTATTACCGAAAGAATTGATCGCTCAGTATCCGGTTAAGCAGAGGGAGAAGTGCCGCCTTATGGTGCTCGACCGCGCGTCGAGGATGATAAGCCATAAGCACTTTGAGGATATCGTCGGATATTTTAATGAGGGCGACTTACTTGTCCTTAATGACACGAAGGTCATCCCAGCTCGGTTGTTCGGGAAGCGAAAGACGGGCGGCAAGGTAGAGTTATTTCTGCTGGAAAAGAAGAATCCGGTTTGCGAGGCGCTTGTCAGACCTTCAGGCCGGCTAAAAGAGGGCGAGCGGATAGCGTTGGAATCGGGGGACGAAGTGGAGGTCCTCGATAGAGGTGAGATCGGCAGGCGCGTCAGGTTTAGCCGGCCCCTTGACGAAATATTAAAAGCGTCCGGGCATATTCCGCTGCCGCCTTATATTGACAGGATGGATGAAGAGTCCGATAGGGATGATTATCAGACAGCATATGCAGTTAATGAAGGCGCTACAGCAAGCCCGACGGCAGGGTTACATTTTACGCGGGAATTGATGGAGAGGGTAAATCAAAAAATGATGAAGTCCCTCGATTCCTTCTGTTCGTCGGAATCTCGGGATGAAATTTTCTGTCGAAAATTTCAGGGGTCAAGGGTCAAGTATATTACTCTGCATACGAACTATGGGACGTTCGCGCCGATAAAGACAGATGACATTGAGTCCCATAATATGCATAAGGAATATTTTGATTTACCGATAGATACGGCTAAGGCAGTAGTCGAAACTAAGAAAGTAGGGGGTAAGATATTTGCTGTTGGAACCACGACGACCAGAGTTTTAGAGTATTGCGCACCTCAGAATATAACTTATAACTTACAGCTTTCAGCTAAAACCGGGCATACAGACATGTTTATCTATCCCGGCTACAATTTCAAAGTAGTGGACCATCTGATAACGAATTTTCATCTGCCGAAATCTACGTTGATGTTGTTAGTTAGTGCATTTGCGGGTCGAGACTTTATCATGAAGGCGTATCGCGAGGCCATTGAGAAGAAATATCGTTTTTTCAGTTACGGCGATTCGATGATTATATTATAGTTTTAAGTTATAAGTTGTAAGTCGTAAGATAACAGTTTGACTTATAACTTATAACTTATAACTTATAACTTAAAACTTACAACTAAATCTATGTTCACTGTTATTCATAAAGACAAATCGACTAAAGCCCGGCTCGGGGTGCTGACGACGGCGCACGGAGAGGTTAATACGCCCGTCTTCATGCCCGTAGGGACGCAGGGGACCGTCAAAGCAATATCGGTCGACGAGCTCAAGGCTTCAAGCGCAGAGATAATACTGGGCAACGCCTATCATCTGTATTTGAGGCCTGGTCTGGATATAATCGGCAAAGCCGGCGGGTTACATAAATTTATGGGATGGCCGGGACCTATACTTACCGACAGCGGAGGATACCAGATATTCAGTCTCGCCAAATTGCGGAAATTGAGCCAGGAGGGCGTCGAGTTCTCGTCCCATATAGACGGTTCGAAGCATTTCATAACTCCGGAAAAGGCCGTGGATATACAGCGGATACTGGACAGCGACATCATGATGATGCTCGATGAATGCGTCCACTATCCCGCGGCGCGTGATTATGTAGAGCAGTCTCTGGCTCTTACGACTAAGTGGGCGAAGCGGTCGAGGGAATATTTTGAAGAGTCAACGCGCAAAAATATCAAGGGCGCAGGAAAGCAATTGCTATTCGGGATCGTGCAGGGGAGCACATATCTGGACCTGAGGAAGAAGGCCGTAGAGGACCTGCTCAAGATCGGGTTCGACGGCTATGCGATCGGAGGCGTTAGTGTAGGCGAACCGCAAAAACTCATACACGAAGTCTCCGAATATACGGCGTCGCTTTTGCCCGAGGATAAGGCCAGATACCTTATGGGGCTCGGGACGCCTCCCGATATGCTTGAAGCCATAGCTAACGGCATAGATATGTTCGATTGCGTCGTTCCTACCAGGAACGGCAGGAACGGCCAGGCTTTTACCTGGAAAGGAGAACTGCAGCTCCGAAATGCGGAATATAAAGAGGACTTCGCTCCGATAGATGCGGAGTGCCAATGTTTTGCTTGTAGGACGCATACAAGGGCCTATATTAGACATTTGTTTAATACTGAGGAGATATTAGGATTAAGGCTAGTTTCATTGCATAATATACATTTTTATGTTAAACTTATTGAATTATCGAGGAAGGCCATCAGAGAAGGCCGCTTTTCTGATTTTAAACGTGATTTTGTGAAACAGTATAACAAGGAGAGAGACAAATGAACCAGGCGCCGAGCCCATTATTGAATTTGATGCCGATAGTGCTTATTTTTATAGTTTTCTATTTTCTTCTTATTCGGCCGCAGAAGAAGACGCAGGATCTCCATAAGAAGATGATAGCGGGCCTTAAAAAGAACGACGAGGTAATAACAGCGGGCGGCATCCACGGAACGATCACTAATGTAAAAGAGCATTCGGTCACGCTTAAAGTGGACGATAATGTGAAGATAGAGGTCCAGAAGAACAGCATAATGACGATGAAGCGGCAGGCGTCAGTATAAGCTTTAAGCCGTAAGCTATAAGAACAATCAAAAGGAGCTAATGGATGGATAAGAACCAACAATGGAAACTGATGGGCATGGTGGCGTTAGCATTGGCGTGTATATGGCTTATATGGCCGCCTTTTACGATCAAGGATAAGAACGGAACTATAGTTCAAAAGGGGAAGATAAATTTAGGCCTCGACCTGCAGGGTGGTATGCACGTAGTGCTTCGCGTGGATTCCTCCAAACTACCGCTTGACGCTAAGAAGGACGCCCTGGACAGGGCGATGGAGATCATCCGTAACAGGATAGACCAGTTCGGCGTAGGCGAAATGTCTATCCAGAAACAGGGCAAGGAAAATATCATCATCCAGCTTCCCGGTATTACAGACAGGGAACGGGCTCTCGAGATCATCGGCAGGACCGCCCATCTCGAATTTAAACTCGTTTCAGATAACGTCGAAGACCTGAAGAAGGCGCTCAATAATGAGCTTGTGGCGGGTTACGAGGTAAAATACTCCGAAGGTGAGCGCGGCGGCAGTGAGCCGCTTTTGGTGGCTGCAGACGCGAGCCTTACGGGCGACGCGATAGTGAATGCCAAGACGGAGTTCAGCTCCAGCGGGTTTGGTGAACCTTATGTTTCCCTTACACTCAACTCTAAGGGCGCGCAGATCTTCGCTAATCTTACCGCCGCCAATGTCGGTAAGAGGCTCGCGATAGTACTTGACGGCAAGGTGGTGTCGGCTCCAGTCATACGCGAGGCCATACCGTCCGGGCAGGCGCAGATATCCGGCAACTTCTCGGTAGAACAGGCAAACGACCTTTCTGTAGTACTCAGGGCCGGCGCGCTGCCCGCGCCAGTCGTAGTGGAAGAAGAGAGGACCGTAGGTCCGCTCCTTGGAGCCGATTCTATCAAAAGCGGCATCCGCGCGACGGTCATAGGCGGCCTTCTCGTAGTGATATTCATGATATTTTATTACCGGCTTGCAGGCGTGATAGCGGACCTTGCCCTTGGCCTAAACTTACTCCTGATATTGGCATGCCTGTCCATGTTCAAAGGCACCCTGACCCTGCCCGGTATAGCCGGTCTAATATTGACGATCGGCATGTCTGTAGACGCGAACGTCCTTGTCTATGAGAGGATACGCGAAGAGATGCGGCTCGGAAAGTCTCTGCGCGCCTCTATAGCGGCGGGTTACCACAGGGCGCTCTCCGCGATAGTGGATTCTAACGTTACGACGATCGTAGCGGCCGCCCTTATCTTCAAATTCGGGACAGGACCGGTACGCGGGTTCGCCGTAACGCTGACGATAGGTCTTCTGGCAAATCTCTTTACGTCCGTAGTCTGCACCAGAGCGGTATTCGAGCTTTTATGCGATCAGTTCGACCTGGCAAAATTAAAGTTCATGCAGTTGTTCCCGGAAACGCATTTTGATTTTATAAGCAAAAGAAAGATATGTTACGCGATATCCGCTATTGTTATAGTCGCGGGGCTTGCCATATTCGCGATGAGGGGCGAGAAGAACTTCGGCGTCGACTTCTCGGGGGGAACGCTTCAACAATTCGTGTTCGAAAAGCCTGTTAACGTTGATAAGATGAGGAACGCGCTGAAAGAGATAGGGTACGGGAACGCATCCATCCAGCAGTACGGCAACCCGAAAGAGATAATTATCAGGACACAGGACGATATAACGAAAAAGTTGAAAGAGGTCTTCAGGGATAAGTTCACCGATAATAAGTACGACTTGCTTAAGGTGGAGACTGTCGGCCCGGCTGTAGGGAAGAACCTGCGGAAAAACGCTTCTATGAGCCTTATGCTTGGTATCCTTGGTATCCTGGCCTACATTATGTTCAGATTTAATCTTAAATACGGCATGGCCGGCGTAATCGCTCTTTTCCATGACGTATTTATAGCTATAGGAGCGCTTGCGCTCACTCAACGGCAGTTTGACCTGACCATTGTCGCGGGACTTCTTACTATAGCCGGTTATTCGATCAACGACACTGTCGTTATATTCGACAGGATCAGGGAGAACCTGCGCCTTGTCAAAAAGGGGAGCTTCATCGACATAGTTAACCTGAGTGTTAACCAGACCCTCGCGAGGACGGTCCTTACCACCGGCGTTACCATGCTCGTTGTCATAGCGCTGCTCTTCTGGGGCGGCGAGGTACTGAACGACTTCGCGTTCTGCCTCTTTGTGGGCATGATATCAGGTGTTTACTCCACCGTCTATATAGCCAGCCCGCTCATCATATCGTGGCAGAAGAAGACGGTTGCGGCGAAAAAGAAGTGATGATAGAGAGGGCGCATGTCCGGCCATAAAGGATACGAACACGCGGAAAAGGCTTCCGTAGTAAGTATCGCGGTAAATGGGCTTCTCTTTATATTGAAGATATTCGCCGGCGTCGTCGGCCACTCCAACGCGATGATAGCGGACGCCCTCGACACGTTCGGCGACGCGGTGACGTCTGCGGGCATGCTCATCGGGTACAAGATCGCCAAAAAACCGGCCGACTCGGACCACCCATACGGCCACGGCAAAGCGGAATCGATCATCGCGAAGCTCCTGGCGATATTTTTAATAGCGATCGGTATTAAGATAGCCTATACGTCAGCCCATGCTATGGTGTGGCATAAACTATATGTGCCGGGCAAGATAGCCTTGGTGGCGGCTGTGATCTCCATAGTAGTAAAACTGGGACTCTTCCAATACACTAATATCATCGGCAAGAAGATATCGAGCACGGCCATGATGGTCTACTCGTGGAATCTGGCGTCAGACGCCTTTTCTTCATTTGCCGCGCTAATAGGGATAGCCGGCGCGCGCCTTGGATTCCCGATAATGGACCCGATAGCGGCTTTTATACTGGCCATACTTGTAATAAGGACAGGCGCGGAAGGATTTCATAAAGCATATGACGAACTTATGGACGGAGCGCCGGATAAGTCGTTTATCGATAACATAAGGAAGATAGCTCTCAAGAACCCCAACGTCAAGGCCGTGAAGGACGTAAAGGTCAGGAAGATGGGGCTTGAGGTGATAATAGATATGACCATAGAAGTAGATAAGAGTATCTCTGTTGAAAGAGGCCACAAGATAACCGATGTGATATGCGAAAATATCCTTAAGAAGATCTCCACTGCAAAAGAGGTATTCATACACGTCGAGCCGTTTAAGCGAAAGTAAGTAAGCCATGAGAAAGATATGGAGGATAAAAGATCCTGACCCTCTCGCGCAGGATTGCCTTTCATCCGCATTAAATATATCCAAAATCACAGCCCAGCTCTTAGCTAACAGGGGAGTAACCGACGCCGCGCTTGCCTCCGATTTCCTGCGCTCGTCGCTGTCGTCGTGCCATGACCCGTTCCTTTTAAAAGATATGGATAAGGCCGTATACAGGATCAAGAAGGCAATAGCCGGCAATGAAAAGATGCTCGTATACGGCGATTACGATGTCGACGGGATGACCGGGGTCACGATACTCTATTCGGCGCTGAAGAACCTGGGGGCCATAGTCGATAGTTATATCCCGAACAGGCTCGAAGAGGGTTACGGCCTTAATACGAATGCCATAAAGCGCGCACACAAGGACGGCGTTACTCTTATAATAACAGTCGATTGCGGTATCACCTCTTTTAAGGAAATAGAGCACGCGGGGGCCATAAATATAGATGTCATAGTAACCGATCACCACGAGATAGTGGAATCCCGTATCCCGAGCGCGTATGCTGTTGTTAATCCGCTGCAGGAAAGCTGTTCTTACCCGTTCAAGCACCTCGCCGGTGTAGGAATAGCGTATAAACTCGTCAAAGCTCTGTACGAAAATACTCCTTTTTTTGCGGAAGATTTTCTGGACCTTGTAAGCCTGGGAACCGTTGCCGACATCGCGCCGCTTATAGGCGAGAACAGGACCTTGACAAAATACGGCTTGGACGAGCTTAATAGAAGGGGCCGGGTAGGGTTGAAGGCGCTTATGGACGTGTCCGGCCTGAAAGATAAGGATATCTCAAGCGGCCACATAGGTTTTATGCTCGGGCCCAGGATCAACGCCATGGGCAGGATAGGTTCGCCCCAGAAAGCCCTGGAGCTGCTGCTTAGCGACGACTCGTCTGCCGCCGCAAAGATAGCGAAGATCATGGACGCGGAGAACAGGAGCAGGCAGAAGATCGAGGCGAAGATATTGGATGAGGCCTTGTCCAAAGTAGAGCGCGAAGTGAATTTTAAGTATCACCGCGTGATCGTTCTGGCGAGCGAGGGCTGGCATTCGGGGGTAATCGGCATAGTCGCGTCGAGGATAGCCGACAGGTTTTATCGGCCGACGATCCTGATATCGCTGGACGGAAAGCTTGGCAAAGGGTCAGGCAGGTCTATCGACCGTTTTCATCTCTTCGAATATCTCTTCAGGTGCAGGGAGATCCTGTCAGGGTTCGGAGGTCACGAGGCCGCATGTGGTATAACCATAGAAAAGGACAGGATAGACGATTTCAGGGACAGGATAAATGAAGAAGTGTCTAAGGATGTTGACGAGAATGTATTCATTCCGGGATTGGATATAGATATAGATATCCCGCTCAGCATGCTAAGCGAAAATGTCATATCGGAGATCGAGAGCCTTTCTCCTTTCGGGCCCGACAACCCAAGGCCCGTCCTTGCTTCGCGCGGACTAGTAGTAAAGGACGGACCAAGACAGATAGGGAAGAACGGATTTAAGATGTGGGTCACGGATGATAATATTACTTGCGAGGCCGTGAGCTTCGGAAGGAATAACCTGGATATGCCCGCGCCGGGTTCAAAACTGGATCTCGCGTATATCCCCGCCATAAATGACTGGCAAGGGGTCCGGTCGATCCAGCTGGAGCTGCGCGATATACAGGTCCAAAATATATGAAGCGAAGACCGACACCCGCAATATTTTCCGCGTTGATCGTAGCTACACTGAGTTTCTGTCTCTCCGCCGATGTTCTTGCTGCTAAGCCTGTGCCCCGGATCGCAAGCTACTGGGAGCGCGTAAGGGGCAATATTGTGCAGTGCGTATTGTGCCCCCGTAAATGCATAATAGATGTGGGCCAGAGGGGCGTCTGCACAGCGCGCATTAATAAGGACGGCATGCTCTACACGCTGGGTTACGGCAATCCAATAGCCGTCCACGTCGATCCCATCGAGAAGAAGCCATTCTTTAATGTCTTGCCCGGTACAAACGCGTTCTCAATAGCGGTCGCAGGGTGCAATATGCGCTGCCTCTTCTGCCAGAATTGGCAGATATCCCAATCAAAACCGGATGAAGTCACTGCCTACGATATGCCGCCTGAAGAAGTGGTAAAACAGGCCCAGGCCAGCAACTGCCCGTTCATCGTCTATACTTATACAGAGCCCATAGTATTTTATGAATATATGCTCGACATATCAAAGCTCGCCAGGACAAAAGGATTGAAGAACGGCATGCATACGTGCGGATATGTTAACCCTGAGCCGCTTAAAGAGCTTCTCAAGTATATGGATGCGGTGAATGTCGACCTGAAAGGATTTAACGAGGCGTTTTATAAGAAGATGGGCATGATGGCGGAATTACAGCCGGTGCTGGAGACTATTAAGACCGTGAGGCAGGAGGGCGTCTGGCTCGAGATCACAAATCTTTTGATACCGGGGCAGAACGACGACCCTGAAGAGATTCGCCGTATGTGCGTCTGGATCAAAGAGAATACAGGGAGCGAGACGCCCCTGCATTTCAGCAAGTTCACGCCATCGTTCCAGCTGCAGAACCTGCCGCCGACGCCGCTTAAAAAACTGGAAGAGGCCGCCCGTATAGCCAAAGACGCAGGGCTAAAATATGTCTACGTAGGAAATGTGCCCGGCCACCCGATGGAAGACACTTATTGCCCTAATTGCGGCAAGAAGGTAATAGACAGGCTCGGATACGAGATCCTGCAAAACAATATCAGGCACGGCAAGTGCAAGTTTTGCGGTTACAAGATAGCCGGCATATGGAGCGTCGAATAACCATATAATGTTTGATACGCTGATCACATACGCGCAAATATTCGCAATCGGGTTCGGTTTTGGCATGATCGGGCCCTGTTTTTTAGTCTGCACGCCGATCCTTATAACATACATAACGGGCAGCAGGAAAGACGCGGGCGGAGTGGCGTGCGATGTCCTGATATTCCTGGTCGGCCGACTTACCGCTTATCTCACATTGGGATTTTTAGCCGGACTATCTGCGGAATTACTCAACAGGTTCATCAATTCCGATATCACGTCTTATTTTAAACCGGTTGCCGGCTTGATAAGTATAGCGCTCGGCATATTTATGCTGGTACATAAAAATAAATATGACGTACACTGCGCCGCGCAAAGCCGCAGCAAGCATGATCTCGGCGGACTCTTTGCGTTGGGGTTTGTGATAGGTATAACACCATGCCCGCCTCTCATAGCGCTTCTGTTCGAGGTATCGCTTATCTCAAAGAATATCGTCGATGGGGTTCTATATGTATTCTCTTTCGGCATGGGTACGCTCCTTTCCGGGTTGATCGTAGTAGGGGCCGCGGCAGGCATCCTGGCGTGGATCCCTTCGAAGCTCTTGAAGTCAAATGTCAGCAATCTGGTGTTTAAGATATTATGCGCCTCGCTTCTCATATTGTTGGGGTTAAGCCTGATATGGGGGCGATTTTCGCGTCTATGAACCTTTTTATGAAAGGATAGGATAAAGAGCGAATTGAATAGAGCAATATCTCTGTCTGTGATCATATTAGGTATTACGGCCATGGCTTCGCAGATCGTATTCATGCGCGAATTCCTCGTTGTTTTTTGCGGCAATGAATTATCCATCGGCCTTATACTGGCGAGCTGGCTTATAGGAGGGGCGCTGGGAAGTTCTTTGTCCGGGGTCTTCGCGGACAGGATGAAACATAGGATCGCCGCATTCTGCTTATGCCAGCTTGTGTTGATATTGGCACTTCCGTTGACGGTCCTCGCTATCAGGTCTGTCAAAACGGCGCTTGGTGTCTCTCCCGGACAGATAATACCTTTTTTTCCTATGATCGCCGCAAGCCTCGCCATCCTCGCTCCCATATGCATCGCTCTCGGGTTCATGTTCGCGCTTGCCTGCGGCATCTATGAAAAGGGGTCTCATCTTGGGGCTGCCGGGATCGGCAGGATCTATATAATAGAAACGTGCGGAGCCGTAGTAGGCGGCTTTGCGGCCAGTTTTATCCTGATACAGCATCTAAGCTCCGTGCATATCGCGGCATTTTTGAGCCTGCTTAACGCGATCGCCGTATTTGCGGTTGCTTCTTCTTTGGAAAGAGAGAGCTACAAACCTTTATTTAAGGCTTTAGCCGCTATCGCCTTTGCTGTCTGTCTTCTGCCGTGGTTCTCGAACGGCTGGGACAGGATCGACAAAACGTCGCTCGAGAACGAGTGGCGCGGCTTCGACCTGGTATCCTCGAAGAATTCCATCTACGGCAATATCACTCTCGCGAAGAAACTGGAACAATTCTCATTCTTTGATAACGGCCTCCATCTATATACGGTCCCCGACGCTCTCGCGGCGGAGGAAGCGGTACACTTCGCGATGCTGGAACATCCCCGGCCGAAGAAGGTGCTATTGATAGGAGGCGGGGTGGGAGGGCTCATGGAAGAGGCCCTCAAATATCCTGTGGATAGCGTCTGCTATGTAGAGATAGACCCGCTTATAATAGGGACGGCAAAGGATTTCCTGCCAATAAAATATTATAAGCCCCTGGGAGACGCCAGGGCGGTCATTAAAAATCTCGACGGCCGCCTGTTCGTGAAGAGGGCAAAAGAGGAATTCGATTGTATCATATTGAACGTAGGGGACCCGTCGACCGCGCAGCTGAACAGGTTCTACACAGCAGAGTTCTTTGCCGAGATCAGGCGGATATTGAAAACGGGCGGCGTCTTTTCTTTTTCGGTCAATTCATCGGAAAATTATATCAATGACGAATTGAAAAATTTCCTTGAGTCGTTATACAGTACTCTTAGGACAGTTTTTGCCAATGTCATTATAGTGCCGGGAGATACGGCTTATTTCATAGCCTCGGACAGCAGCTTATCCCTGACACTCGATCATAAGGCGCTTGCTCAAAGGGTCAGGGATCGAGGGCTCGACCTGGAATATGTCCGCGATTATTACTTATCTTCAAAGCTCTCGCCTCAAAGGATAGCTTACGTTGAGACGTCCGTAATGCGCGAAAATAAGTCCGCAATAAACCGCGACTTCAGGCCTATCGCCTACTACTATGACATAATATACTGGTCGAGCCGTTTCAAGGGCTCATTCTTTACCGGGCTTCTGAAGAGCGTGACGGAAGAGACGATATGGTATGCCGTATTTTTCGTTTGCCTATCGATATTCGCCCTCGGGTTCTCATCGGCCAAAAGACCTGATTTCCTGGAGAAAGCCTCCATGGTCTCGGTCGCCGCTACCGGCTTCAGCGCTATGGCGTTCCAGATGCTCATCCTCTTGTCGTTCCAGATCGTCTATGGATATCTCTTCTATAAGCTCGGCATAATAATAACATCGTTCATGGCAGGCATGGTGTTCGGGGGATGGTGGATAGTAAAAATGCTCCCGCGTATGAAAAATCATAGATTACCGCTTATCATTACCCAAACAGCGCTCTTCGCGTATGCGCTTGTGTTGCCCTTATCTTTTTTGTGGTTGGCGTCATCAGGGACCAAGGTAATGTATTGGTCGGGTTCTAACATTGTTTTTCCCGCGCTCTCCGCGATCGCCGGCGTAATAGGCGGGTTCCAATTTCCGCTCGCAAACGCGATATGCCTGAAAAAGGGCAAAGGGACAGGGCGGGTCGCAGGCCTGGCTTACGGCACAGACCTTTTCGGCTCATGCCTTGGAGCGGTCCTGACTGGAGCGTTCCTCATACCGATCATCGGTATTCCGAAGACCTGTTTTTTGGTAGCGGGATTGAATCTCGCGGTACTTTTAGCGCTGGTCGTTTCGATCAACGTCGCGCTTTTCAAGAAGGTCGTCATAGGAGGGATAGCGGCCGCAGGGATCGTCCTCGGCTTTCACAGGATATGCTGTCTTTCGGTCCTTGACTGCGTCGAAGATTATATTAAATACCGGAAGACGCCCGTTGATGAGGTAAGGTTCACGATAAACAGGGACGATAAGGCGTTCATAGACGAGATAAAGAGAAGGGTCGATCCTAAAGAAGGCGTGTTGGTCCTCCACAGAGAGATATATTTCATAGCGTACTATATCTACCCCATAAAGATGTACAAGTTCAGGAAGGGCTATTTTTCGACGAGCGCTCCGTACAAATTTGAAGAAGTTGACGCAAAATGGCTTGAAAAGCGGAATATCAAATGGGTCATCATGGCCGATAAGAATGAGCGGTTGACGTTAAAGAGCATAGGGGAGATGGGCGGATGATAGGGTTATTTTTCGCGGGCATACTTGCGATATATTCGACAGGATTTGTTATCCGCAAGGCTGTATTTAGCAGGGAGCCGGCTCTCTTATCCGGACCTGAAAAGTTCGGGCTCGATATCGGGTTCGGTTGCGGCGGCATGGCTTTGGTATTCTTCTACCTCTCATTTTCAGGTATACGCCTTAGCGGTAACGTCATGATGGCAGTCACGGTTGTCTTCGCGGCCTCGGCTCTCGTTATCATAATGGGCAATAGGATGAAAGGGAGGGGGGGCGTCCCCGATATGCCAAAAAAGCCCAGCATAAAAAAGTTCGATATTATCCTGGTCATCGTTATCGCGGTAAGCGTATCGGTCATATTTTTCAAGTCGTTGTATTACCCGATGTATGAGTGGGCTTCGCGTTCCTGCTTCGGTTTCAAGGCGAAGATACTTCACGACTCCGGGACTATTTACGACAAGAGCTTTATCGACAAGGAATTCGTCATCGAACATCCCGAATATCCTTTGATGGTGCCCCTGCTGGAGGATTGGATGTATACCGTCATGAGAACGGATGACGACAGGTTCGGCAAGGGTTTCCTGCCGTTCATGGCCCTCGGGTTCCTAAGTCTAATGTATGGGGCGCAGAGGAGGTTCTGCGGCAGTACGCACTGCCTTGTGTATACTCTCCTGTACTCCCTGATATATGTCTTTGTATACAGGTTCGCGTGCGCTGAAGCGGATGCGCCTTTAGCCTTCTTTTATTTTGGGGCAGGCGCGCTTATGTTCTTATGGATATGTTCCGGGAAGACGCCCTATATCGTGTCGTCGTCGCTCTTTACGGCGTTTGCCATATTTACGAAGAACGAAGCCACATCGTTCTTTGTAATTCTTACAGCATGTCTTTTGTTGAGTCTGTTCTTCAGCCGGATGCCATTGAGGGATAAGGCTAAGGCCGCTTTCATCTATATGGGCCTGACCCTTGCCCTCTCAACGCCATGGCTTATCTATAGGTTCACGTCGTTGCCTTCCACAGACGTCCTCGTTAATGAAAAGACTTTTTTTAATGCAGGCGTCATCAATACGATAACGGCTAAAATGAGCAGGCATTCACTTATCATGGACAATTTTATATTCGATATAGTGCTTAAGACAAGGAAGTGGAATCTCTTCTGGATACTCTTTTTTGTAGCGCAGATACTCTCACTAAAAGAGCTTTTTAAAAAACCTGTCGTCTATCTGGCATTCATAGTATGGTCTACGCTCATATTATACTACACGATGTTCATTCTGGTCGACCTTCCGCTCGACCATATGCTGATAGGGATGGACAGGTTCGCTCTTCAGGTATCCGGGCTCGTATTATTATTGATCTCGCTGTTGAACTGCAAGAAACTTCATCCCGACGAAGGAGGGATTTAAGAACCTTCCTCATGAAGTTTCAGTGGTTAGGAAAGTTTTATACTTTCCTATACCATAAAAATTTGCCTTAAATTTCAGTTTTATATGATATACTTATATTGATTGGCTGTAATCCAAAATAATTTCAGGAGGGCGCTTCACATGGGAAAGAAGACCGTATTAGTTATCGATGATGAAGCCGAATTCGTAGATGCGGTTAAGATGAGGCTGGAGGCGAACGATTATATGGTCGTGGAGGCTTATAACGGACGCGAGGGCTTTGAAAAGGCAAGAAAGCAGCACCCCGACCTCATCCTCCTGGACCTGGTAATGCCTCAAGTGAACGGGTTCGAGGCGTTATCCCAATTGAAATCCGATCCAAGGACGATGAACATACCTGTTATAGTCCTGACCGCCAAGACCGAAGCGGAATATGCCCTTGACGCCGGAAGGCTCGGAGCGTCGGATTATATGATAAAACCCGCCAGCATGGAACAGCTGGTATCGATGGTAAAGCGGCATGTGGTAAGCGGTTAAGAATGAAAAATTTGATTTTACCGCCTTGCATATTGGGTTACTAGATGGTATATTTGATTGGAATGTGGTTCGCGTCAGTTTTTCAAATATGGCGGTTCCGGAAGGCAGCGACGGGACAGCCGGGCTGATTTGTAAGTCCGGCTGTTTTATTTTGTTTCCGTACTGAGCAAAGGAAATCGTATGGCCGACCAAACAGAGAGAAGAAGATTTCTCAGGTTTCCGGTGTACTGCCCGCTCCAGTACAGATGTGAGAGCAAGAAGATGCGCGACGAGTCCATAACCCTTAATATCAGCGAAGGAGGGGCTCTTGTATCTACCAGGGAACCCATAGACATCGGTACGGATATTGCGGTCAGGATATGTTTAAGCAGAGGAGTTTTTTTCATAACAGCGTCTGTCCGCCATATTCGCAAGGAGAGCGAGGGTGGGCCTTATAACGTAGGAATAGAATTTAAGGAGCAAACCCCCGATTTTACGCGAGGGTTCAACGAAGAGATGGGCGCATTGAGCCTCTATCAGAGGCAGCTTTGTGATGAGGAAGACAGGGAAATATCCCTGACCGAAGCTTCTATGAAGTGGTATAAGGATTCTCCCGCCTGGTTTTAAGGCCGTCCCAGAAACATTTCTCTTACAAATAAGTCCGAAGCAAAAAACAGTTTAATCATTGACATATATTGTCGCCTATGATATATTTAATATCATTGATATTCAATATGTTTAACTATTAAGGGGGTTAAAAATGTCCGATCTCTCGCTTTCCGAATTTGCCGACAGGGTAAGAGACATCATGGCGGTAGTCAGCAGGGAGTTCATAAAATACCAGACCAAAGATTTCTACAGGATGAAGATTACGATGCCGCAATTTATCGTCCTCAATTTCCTGAGCACGCACGGCGAATCGAGCATGACCGACCTTGCGCATTATATTAAGGTGACTACGGCGGCTGTCACCGGTATGGTGGACAGGCTCGTCAGGGAAGGGTATGCCACAAGATTGGACGACCCTAAAGACAGGCGCATAAAGAGGTTGACACTTACATCCAAAGGCAATAAGATAGTCGGTTATATACTCGGCCAGCACAGGAAGGTTATGATGGAGATGTTCGGCATGATTTCCGCGGAAGAGCGGGCAGAGTACCTTAAAATATTGGAGCATATACAGCATCACATCAAAGAGAGGGAAGCTTTAAGCAAGTCATGAAGAGAGCGATGATCTTATCGATAATATTTATTTTTACGGCGTGTGTCACCATCGGCGCGGCAGACGCTCCGAAACTTCCCGTTCCGGCCGGTGTCAACGATGATGCCCTGACCCTTTCGGACTGCTACGATCTCGCGCTGAAGCAGAGTGAAGATATTGCTATAACCGCAGACAGGGTAAAAGAGACGGAGGCTCATTTCCTGCAAGCGCTTTCTATCATGATGCCTTATGTCTCGTTCAAATCGCAGGATCTACAGGAAGAGCCCCCTGATGAACAGTTCAGCGCGCTGACCAGTTTGAAACCGACAAAGAGCTCCGAGAGAAGATTTAATGTAACGCAAAATCTTTTCAGCGGATTCAAGGCCCTTGCAGCCATGAAGGGAAGTAAGTACGAACGCGGCCAGCGTACCGAAGAAAAGACACGCGCCGAACAATTGCTGCTCGTCGATGTCTCCAGCGCGTTCTATTCACTTATAGAGAGACGTGAGGACCTGAAATCCCTGCAGAAGATCAGGATGGCACTCTCCGACCGAATAAGAGAGCTGAAGGCGCGTGAAAAGCTTGGGAGGTCGAGGAAGAGCGAGGTGGTTAACGCGAGGACGCAGTTATACAGCGTAGAAGCCAGTATAGAGCTGGTCAAGAACCAGGAGATAATCGTGCGGCAGATATTGGAGTTCCTGGTGGGCGGGAAGATAACCGCCGTGAAGGATACGTACGGTACGCCGTCGCATCTTATGGATGAGGATTATTATGTGTCGCTTGTTATGGAAAGGCCGGACGTCAAAGCGGCAAAATTCGCGTGGCTTTACGCGAAGAAACAACGCGAGGTGGTGGACAGCGACTTCCTCCCAAGAGTAGACTGGGAAGGCAACTACTATACGCAGAGGACGGGGTTCAGCAAGGACACCGACTGGGACGTAAAGCTGACGTTCAGCGTTCCTATATTCAGCGGGACCGAGGTGCTGGGAAAGTCCAAAGAGTATTCTCTTAAGGCGCACGAGAGTGAATTGATCTTCAGAAGGACCAGGCGGAAAGCCCCATACGACATCAGGGAAGCGTATGTCAGATTGAAGACGGCGATCTCGGTCCACAACGCTCTCGAGAAAGCGTATAAGAGCGCCAAGCTCAACTATTATCTACAGAGAAAGGATTACGAGCGCAGCCTGGTTAATAACCTCGAAGTGCTGGCGGCTATCCAGACGCTGGAAAATTCCGAACGGGATTATATACAAGCGCTTTATGAGGCGAAGCGCGCTTTCTGGGCGCTGCGCATAGCTACGGGAGAAGGCCTATTGGAGACACATTATGACGTTATCTGACCTATCGATCAAGAATCCCGTATTTGCCTGGATGCTGATGGCGGCGCTGATCATATTCGGCATAATTTCCTATAACCGTCTCGGCGTAGGGCAGCTGCCGGACGTTGACTTCCCGATAGTGTCCATAAGCATGACCTGGGAAGGCGCGGCGCCCGAAGTCATGGAGACCGATGTAGTGGATGTAGTTGAAGATGCCTTGATGGGCATTCAGGGCGTCAAGGAGATATCCTCGGCTGTGCACCAGGGCTCGGCAGGCATAACCGTTGAATTCGACCTGGGTAAGGATATAGATGTTGCCGTGCAGGATGTGCAGAATAAGATAGACCAGGCGCAGAGGTCGCTTCCAAAAGACATCGACCCCGCGATAGTCAATAAGGTAAATCCGGATGACCACCCCATATTAATACTTTCCGTATCATCGCCTACGCGCCCGATAAGGGATATAATGACCTATGTCCAGGACCATTTGAAGAACCAGTTTGCCACCATAAACGGAGTAGGTGACATCTTCCTGGGAGGATTTGTCGAACGCAACTTAAGGATATGGGTAGACGCGAATAAGCTAGAGGCGTATCAGCTTACAGTAGGGGATGTCGTCGACGCCGTAAAGGCGGAGCACGAGGAGGTGCCCGCAGGCCGTATAGAGACCTCCGAGAAGGAATTCAACGTCAGGGTCATGGGCGAGGCCGCGACGACAAAGGATTTCGAGAACCTGCTCATCCCTAAAAGGTCGGGACAGCCGATCTTCAGGCCGATCTACCTTAAAGAAGTCGCCACGATCGAGGACGGGCTTTCCGACATACGCAGGATCGCGCGTTCCAACCTGGAGACGACTGTGGGTGTCGGTATACGCAAACAGCGCGGCGCTAATGAGGTCGGTGTCGCCAATAAAGTCCTTGAACGCCTGAAAGAGATACAGAAGACCAAGCCCAAAGATATAAATATATCGGTGCGTTATAACGCTACCAAGTTCAGCGAAGACTCTATCCGTGAGCTTATCTTCACGCTGATACTTTCCGCCATAGTGACGTCGCTCATATGCTGGCTCTTCCTCGGGTCATGGAGCGCGACGCTCAATATCCTGCTCGCCATACCGACATCTGTCCTGGGAACGTTTATCGTAATATATTTTATGGGATTTACGCTTAATACGTTTACTGTATTAGGACTGTCGCTCGCGATAGGTATAGTCGTGGATGACGCTATAATGGTCCTGGAAAATATAGTCAGGTACAGGGAGCGCGGCGTAGATAAGGTGGAGGCGGCGCGCCGCGGCGCAAGGCAGATAACGTTCGCGGCCATCGCGGCGACGATGGCGCTCGTCGCGATATTCCTGCCCGTAGCATTTATGTACGGTATCATCGGCAAATTCTTTTACCAGTACGGCGTCACGATCTCTGTCGCGGTTGCGTTGTCGCTCCTGGAAGCGCTTACGCTTGCCCCCATGAGATGCTCGCAGTTCCTGGAGGTAGGGACGCGCCACACGTTCATCGGCCGTTCGATCGACGAAGGCTTCAAACGTCTCTCGGCCTCTTATCACAGGACGCTTGAAAAGGTGTTGAGGAAACGCGTACTCGTCGTCCTGGTGGCTATAGCGTTTTTTATCTCCTCGCTCTTATTACTGTTATTTATCCGCAAGGAGTTCCTGCCGTCACAGGATATGAGCATGCTGATGCTTCGACTCCAGACGCCCGTAGGTTCGTCGATAACTTTCACAGACGAACATTTTAAGAAGGCAGAGGCCTTCCTTATGAACCGGCCTGAAGTCATTTCGTATTTCGCTCTGATAGGCAGTTTTGGAGGAGGGATGGGCGGGGGAGAGGTAAATTCCGGGATGATGTTCATAACATTTAAAGAACCGAAGAAACGGCCTGTAGTACCTCCTAATAAACATTCACTTTCCCAGGCCGAGCTCATGACGTTATTCCGAACAGAATTGAACAAGATCCCGGACCTAAAGGTGGTTGTGCAGGACTTGTCGCTTTCCGGTTTCTCCGCGCAGCGGGGAATGCCGGTTGAATTGTCGGTGAGAGGTCCCGATTGGGAAAAATTATCGATATATTCCGAAGAGATCCGCAAAAAGATGGAGAAGTCTCCGCTCATGATAGACGTAGACACCGACTATCTCGCGAAGATCCCGGAAGTGCGCGTACAGCCCGACAGGGAAAAAGCGGATGACAGGGGGGTAAGCGTTTCAACTATCGGCAGCACCATAAACTCCCTGATAGGCGGTGAGAGGATCGCGAAATATACAAAAGACGGCCGGCGATACGATGTACGCATAAGGCTGGTGCCTTCCCAGCGGACAGCTCTTGAAGATATTGACCGCTTGTGGGTATGGAACAACAGGAATGAGCTGGTACAGCTTAAAAATGTCATAAAGATAACCGAAAAACCGACACCGCTGACGATAACGAGGCGCAACAGGGAGAGGGCCATATCGCTGTTTGCCAATGTCGCTCAGGGCAAGTCTCAGACCGATGCGCTGAAAGAGGTAGAGAAGATAGTCAGGGGCGTTCTTCCCGAAGGGTATAGGGCGGTATTTTCAGGCAGTACACAGACTTTCAAGGAATCGTTCGGAAGCCTGCTCCTGGCCTTCTGGCTAGGCATATTGATAGCGTATATGGTGCTCGCTTCCCAGTTCAATAGTTATCTCCATCCGTTTTCGGTCCTCTTTGCGCTGCCGTTCAGCATTTCCGGCGCATTGATAGCTCTGATGATATTCAATCAGTCCTTGAATATTTACAGTATCATAGGGTTGATATTGCTTATGGGAATAGTAAAGAAGAACTCGATCCTGCTCGTCGATTTTACTAACCAGCAGCGAGAACAGGGGCTCGAGGCTACACCGGCTTTGCTATCAGCCTGTCCTACAAGGCTGCGCCCGATCCTGATGACGTCAGTTGCTACGATCGCGGCGGCAGTGCCGCCTGCGCTCGCAATAGGTCCCGGCGCCGAGACGAGGATACCTATGGCGGTAACCATAATAGGCGGCGTCATACTTTCTACGCTATTGACTTTATTTGTGGTGCCGTCTGTCTACAGTCTTTTCTCAAAAATCGAACGGAAGAAATATCAGATCGAATTCAAGGATCTTGACGATCACGGCAATTCAGTCGAGAAAAAAGACTTTCGGATATAAGCCGCTATATATGAACAAGACTAATCGAACAATTACCCTGTGGATCGTCTTCATCCTCGCGGTCCTTGCCATAAGCTTGAAAGCCGACCTCAATCCTCCTGTCAGATATATCCTCGCAGGCGCTATTTTCTTAATAAGCGCGGGACTCTTTTTTGGGGTCAAGAAATAAAAACCTCTTTTACCGTCTTATATAGTGGGGCATATAAGGCGGAAAGGAGGTTTTTTGTGCCCGCGCAGATTTGATTAAAGATAAAATAAATATTGACAAAAAATCAATCAAATGTTAGAATTCATACACAAATGGAGGTAGGCATGAAAAAGGTATTAGCTATGATCGCCTGCGCGCTATTTGCCGTATCATTTCCGCCGCCGGCAAAGGCCCAGGATATATGGGCGGGCAAAGACGGCAATATAAGGAACGTTGATACCCGCGCGATGATAATAGACCAGGGCGAGCTTTACCTGGCGACCAGGAGCGAGATATACCGGGCAAGGGATGCGAAGGACAAGTGGGAGTCGATATTTACTCTTCCGCAGGGTGAGAACGAGATTAGTTCTATAGGCGGGAGCGCTAAAAATATTCTCGCAGGCACGAGGCGCGGCCTCTACAGGTCCCAGGATTACGGAAAGACGTGGAGGAACGTTTTCAGGACCATAATCCCCGGGAAGAACAGCATCCTGTGCATTGAGAATTCAAAATACAATCCGAGGAAAGTATTTATAGGGACCGAGCGCGGGATCTTCGCAAGTGTCGATTCCGGGGACAATTGGCAGGACATCAGCGGCTGCATAAAGGGAAGGCGCGTAAGCAGTATAGCCCTGAACAAGGACTCCGCGTTCGCGCGCGCGGATGACGGGCTATATTTCAAACCTGATACCCTAAGCGACTGGGAGAGAATATACGTACATCGTAACGCGGAGGAGACGGCGGAAGACGTTTTCGAAGAAGCGCCGTATGACGCTGAAAATGGCTCCGGCGTGACGGTGAATTGCCTGATGCTTAAAGGCTCCAGGCTCTATGCCGGGGTAGGTAAGAAGATAATATTCTCCGACGATAACGGAAAGTCCTGGCGCGATCTGTCCGATGAGGGCCTGACAGGGACAATAAACTATATAGCGAGCGTCAAAAAGAGAGATTCTTTATATTGCGCTACGAGTAAAGGTGTTTTTGAATTCAAGGACGGCAGATGGATGGAATTATATAAAGGAGCCGACAGGATATTCAACGTGAATAGTATCGTATCCGGCGATGAAGAAGAAAATTTCCTATGGGCCTTGACCGATAAAGGGTTATACCGTCTTGAGAGCGGAAAATACGCCTCCGACCAATATATAGATGTGGAGAGGAACCTGAAGGGCCTGAAGATAATCTTCGATAACGAGCCCGCGTTCAAGGAATTACAGCGGGCGGCTATGCGCTTTGCCGAGGTCGACCCGGAGAAGATCAGGAAGATGAGAAGCGAGGCGAGGTTAAAAGCGCTCCTGCCGAAGGTGAGCGTAGGTCTTGATAAGAAGCGCTCGACAAACTCGGAGATATACACGAGCGCCACAAAAGATTATGTCATCATGGGGCCGGACGACGAAAATGACGGGCTCGATGTCTCGGTCTCGTGGGAGCTTGCTGACCTCATCTGGTCTGACGACCAGACGAATATCGACGTTCGCTCGCGGCTCACGACGCAACTGAGGAACGACATACTCGATGACCTGAGGAGGGCATATTACGAGCGGAAACGGCTGCAGTTCGATACTATGACCGCGCCGCCAAAAGAGATGAAGGCGCGATTCGATAAGGAACTGCGTATTCAGGAACTTACTCAGGCAATAGACGACCTGACCGGGAATTACCTGAGCGAGCATATGAAGATAACTGACGCAAATGAATAAAAGGCATTTTTTTTCTTGACAAATAGCGTTATTAATGTAGAATGAAAGCAGTTATCAAGTCGTATTTCCTCTCTATATTGTTGTAAATTCAATTTCCGAGAGAAATAAAATCCCTGACATACTAAAATTAGACGATGTTAAAGATACCCTGCTATTATATCCTGACCTTATAGGGCTTGCCGCTTAATGTCCAAGAAAAAACTTTTTCTTATCGACGGGAATTCATTCTGTTACAGGGCGCATTATGCCGTCAGGCCGCTCTCCAATTCGAAGGGGCAGGCGACGAATGCCATATACGGCTTCATCACCATGCTCAATAAGATAATCAAGGAAAACGAGCCTGATATGATAGCTGTGGCGTTCGACCTTAAAGGGCCGACGTTCAGGCATAAGAAGTACGAGGAATACAAGATCCACAGGAAGCCCATGCCGGATGATCTCGTAAGCCAGATGCCTTACATAAAAAGGCTCGTCGAGGCTTACAATATCCCGATATATGAGGCACAAGGATACGAGGCGGACGATGTGCTTGCGACAGTCGCAAAAAAAGCCGAGGCGCGCGACATCGAGACGTTCATAGTGACGGGAGATAAGGACGCCCTGCAGCTTGTGAATCCGCATATAAAAGTTTTTAGCACGCATAAAGAAGGCCTGATATACGACGCGAAGAAGGTAAAAGAGGTCTACGGCGTCGAGCCGGAGCGCATGATCGATATAATGAGCCTGATGGGCGACGCGACTGACAATATCCCCGGGGTGCCCGGCATAGGCGAAAAGACGGCCGTTGAATTGATAGTGGAATTCGGATCGCTCGATGACCTCCTGAAGAACGTGGATAAAGTGAAAGGTGAGGCGAAGAAGAAGACATTGAAAGAGAACGAAAAGATGGCGATACTGTCGAGGGAGCTTGCGGTCCTGGACTCGGATGTGCCGGTCGAGATCGATTTCAAAGAGATGGAATCGAAGGATCCGGACCAGGTCGAACTTATGGAATTATATAAGGAGCTGGAGTTCAAGTCATTCCTGAAGGATGTCACGCCCAGGGAGAAGCTTGAATCTACCTATGAACTGATCGACGACGACAAGAAATTCAGGAAGCTGGTCGACGAGCTTAAGGGCCTCAAGGAATTCGCTTTCGATTCCGAGACGACCAGCGAGGATCCGATGCTGGCAGAGCTCGTGGGGATATCGTTCTCATGGAAGATCGGCCGCGCCTGTTATGTTCCTGTAAATCCCGCCGGGAGTAAAGCTGGGGGCGGGACAGGCAAGTATTTCGATGCGAAAGAAGTCCTTGGTGCGCTTAAACCGGTTTTTGAGAAGAGCTCTATAAAGAAGATAGGCCAGAATATCAAGTACGAGTATATAGTGCTGGCGAATTACGGGATAATATTGAAGGGTATCATCTTCGACACCATGGTCGCTTCCTACATTCTGAACCCTTCCAAATTGAACCATAACCTTGAAGACATATCGCTGGAATACCTGAACCACAAGTTGACGACACCCATAGAGGAGTTGATCGGTAAGGGTAAGAATGCCATTACGATGGACAAGGTCGATGTGGATAAGGTGTGCCAATACTGCTGCGAAGACAGCGACGTTACACTTAGGCTAAAGGACATATTGGAGAAGGAGATCTCAAAAAGGTGCCTCGACAGTTTATTCTACGACGTCGAGATCCCGCTCATCGAGGTACTGGCCATCATGGAGATAAACGGCGTCTCGATAGATAAGGGGTACCTTGCCGATCTCTCCGTCGCGATAGAGAGGAAACTGCAGAAGTCCACTAAGTCCATATATGAGATGGCGGGGGAGGAGTTCAATATAAATTCGCCAAAGCAGCTCTCTAAGATATTGTTCGAGAAGATGAAGCTGCCTGTGGTGAAGAGGACAAAGACCGGATTTTCAACCGACGAAGAGGTCCTGACGAAGCTTTCGCTCGAGCACGAACTGCCGGCAATGCTCCTGGAGTTCAGGGAGCTCTCGAAGTTGAAATCGACATACGTAGATTCGCTGCCGAACCTCATCAACCCAAAGACGGCCAAAGTCCATACATCGTTCAACCAGACCGTTACGGCTACAGGCAGGCTTTCGTCGAGCGAGCCCAACCTCCAGAATATTCCGATAAAGACGGAGGAGGGCAGGAAGATACGCAAAGCCTTTATTCCGTCGTCTAAAGAGAACGTGCTTCTTTCTGCCGACTATTCGCAGATCGAACTTAGGATACTGGCGCACCTCTCCGGAGATAAGAACCTGATAAATGCGTTTAAAGAGGGGGAAGATATCCATGCCTTTACCGCGGCGCTCGTGTTCGGGGTGGATGAGAAGGACGTTACGAAAGAGATGCGGAACATGGCAAAGACCGTCAATTTCGGGATAATATACGGGATGAGCCCGTACGGCCTGTCGCAGAGCCTGAAGATAGACGTAGATAAGGCGAAGAACTTCATAGACGCGTATTTTGAAAGATATCCCGATGTGCGGCAATATCTCGAAGGCCTGATCGCGGAGGCGAGGGAAAAGGGTTTTGTTACCACGCTCCTGGGAAGACAGCGGCATATACCAGAGATAAACAGCCCTGACGTTCGCATAAGGCAGTTTGCCGAGAGAACGGCTGTAAATACGCCGATCCAGGGGTCCGCGGCCGATATCATAAAAGTCGCGATGATAGCGGTGAATGAAAAGCTTATAAAAGAAGGACTGGGATCGAAAATGACACTGCAGGTTCATGATGAACTGGTCCTGGATGTGCCCAGGAAAGAGCGCGAGAAGGCATATAAGATACTGAAAGAGAGCATGGAGAATATCATAACGCTGAAGGTGCCTATCGAAGTTCATATAGAAGTGGGAAAGAATTGGCTGGAGTTGGAAGAGTATAAGTGAGTTGTAAGTTATAAGTCGTAAGTTGTAAGATTGTGAAACTCAATTTTTAACTTACAGCTTAAAACTTACGGCTTACAACTATCATTCGGAGATTCCATGGAACGACTCAAAATACTATTTGCCTCAAGCGAGGTCGTGCCTTTCGCGAAAACGGGCGGATTGGCGGATGTCGCCGGAAGCCTTCCTATCGCGTTGGAAAAAAAGGGTGTAGACGTGCGGGTGATAATGCCCAAATACGGACTCATAAAATGCAAAGCCGATGAAGCTACGATGGGTAAGAACGTAAAAGTCTATTTTGTCGCGAATGAAGAATACTTTGACAGGAAAGAGCTGTACGGCGACAAATTCGGAGATTACGAGGACAACCTCGACAGGTTCGCTTTCTTTTCCAGGGAGATATTGGAGCGCTGCAAACGCGAGAATTTCCAACCGGATATAATCCACTGCAATGACTGGCAGACGGCATTGGTCCCGGTCTATCTTAATACCATATACAAATACGACCCGTTCTTTTTCAATACCAGGGCGCTCTTCACTATCCACAACATGGCATATCAGGGCCTGTTCCCAAAAGAGGAGTTCCCTAAGACGGGGCTGGATTGGGTGCTCTTCAGTATAGAATACTTTGAGTTTTACGACAAGGTCAACTTGATGAAGGCGGGGCTGGTATATTCCGACGCTATAAACACGGTGAGCCCGACTTACGCCAGGGAGATACTTACCAGGGAGTTCGGCTGCGGCCTCGAAGGCGTGTTAAAGACGCGCAACAATGTCTTATCCGGTATCCTTAACGGGATCGATTACGATATCTGGAACCCTGAGAAGGACGCCGGGATATCAAAAAAATATTCGGCCGAGACATCAAACGATAAATACGTTAACAAAGAGGCGCTGCAGAAGGAATTGAGGCTGAAGGTAGACCAAGACATCCCTATGATAGGCCTCATATCGCGACTTGCCGACCAGAAAGGCCTGGACCTCATAGCGAAGATCATCAGCGAACTGTTAAATATGAAAGTGCAGTTCGTTGTGCTGGGCACGGGCGAGAATAAATATCATCTTCTATTCGAGAAGATGGCCAAGGCGCATAGTAAGAACACCTCCATTAACCTTAAATTCGACGCGGTGCTGGCACAAAAGATATACGCGGCATCGGACGTTTTCCTCATACCGTCAAGATACGAGCCGTGCGGCCTGAGCCAGATGATAAGCTTCAAATTCGGAACTATCCCCATAGTCAGACAGACAGGGGGGCTTAAAGACAGCGTCACCGAATTCGATCCTAAAACCCTTGACGGCAACGGGTTCACGTTCGAGGAATACAGGGCGGACCTCTTATTCGCCGCTATAAAGAGGGCGCTTAACTTGTACAGGAACAAAAATATGTGGTCGAAGCTCGTCAGCAAGGTGATGGGACTCGATTTTTCATGGGAGAAATCGGCCGCGGAGTATATAAGGCTGTACGACAGGATGTTGGGACCGCGATGATAATAGGGATAACAGGCAGTTTCGGTACCGGCAAGACATTCGTCGCCTCGATACTCGCTTCGCTGGGCGCGAAGGTCGTCGATGCGGATATCATCGCGCACCGTGTCATGAGGAAGGGCTCTCCGGCGCATAAGAGGATAGAGGCTCTTTTCGGGGTCTCGGCGCTTTCAAAGAGCGGTGAGATCGACAGGCGGAAACTTGGAACGATAGTTTTTAAGGACGGGAAATGTCTGGAGAGGCTTAACAGGATAATGCATCCTGAAGTAATCCGGGAAATAAAGAGAGAGATTAACCGCGCGTCAGGTCATGATATTATAGTAGTAGACGCGCCGCTCCTGGTCGAGGCGGGGCTCATCGACCTTATAGATAAGCTGATAGTCGTAAAATGTTCAAGACAAAGACAGATAGCAAGATGCGTAAAGAAATTTCGCATCAAAAAGGAGGACGTATTAAAAAGGATAAAAAGACAGATACCGTTAAAGAAGAAATTAAAAATGGCGGACTTCGTGATAGACAATCAGGGATTGAAGTCAAAGACAAGAAGACAGGTACTCGAAATATGGAGGATGTTATGGAGATAGCCGAACTTAAGACCATGAGCATAGCGGAGCTGACAAAGCTTGCGAAGGACCTGAATGTGATCGGCGCCAGCGGCCTTAAGAAACAGGACCTGATATTCAAGATACTGCAGGCGAAGACCGAGAAGGAAGGCCTGATCTTCGGCGAGGGCGTGCTGGAGATATTGCCGGACGGGTTCGGATTTTTGCGCAGCCCGGACTACAACTATCTCCCGGGACCCGACGACATATATGTGTCGCCGTCGCAGATACGCAAGTTTAACCTGAGAACGGGCGACACCGTAAGCGGGCAGATAAGGCCGCCTAAGGAAGGCGAAAGGTATTTCGCCTTATTGAAGGTCGAGGCTGTAAATTTCGGGAATCCGGATGACACGCAGGGGAAGACATTGTTCGACAACCTGACCCCGCTCTACCCGAATGAACGGTTCCTGCTTGAATGCAACCCAAAAGAAGTTTCGATGAGGATAATGGACCTCCTGGCGCCCGTCGGGAAAGGACAGCGCGGCATGATAGTCGCTCCGCCGTACAGCGGAAAGACGGTGCTCCTGCAGAAGTTCGCTAACTCGATAACTACGAACTATCCGGAGGCCGTGCTCATAGTCCTTCTTATAGATGAGCGTCCCGAGGAAGTCACGGACATGCAGCGCTCGGTGAAGGGCGAGGTAATAAGTTCGACATTCGACGAACCGTCGGAACGGCACATCCAGGTCGCTGAGATAGTGCTGGAGAAGGCAAAGCGTCTCGTCGAAGCCAGGAAAGATGTGGTGATCCTGCTCGACTCGATCACGAGGCTTGCCAGGGCGTACAATTCCTGCGTGCCGCATTCGGGAAAGATACTCTCGGGCGGAGTCGATTCGAACGCGCTCCAGAAACCGAAGAGGTTCCTCGGCGCGGCAAGGAATATCGAAGAGGGCGGGAGCCTTACGATAATAGCGACCGCGCTCGTCGATACCGGTTCGAGGATGGACGAGGTAATATTCGAAGAGTTCAAAGGGACCGGCAATATGGAGGTGCAGCTCGACAGGAATCTCTTCCAGAAGAGGATATATCCGGCGATAGACATAAAGCGCTCGAATACCCGCAAGGAAGAGCTCCTGGTCCACGAGGACGAATTGAAGCGCATATGGCTTCTGAGGAAGGCGTTGAACGAACTTAATTCCGACGAGGCTATGCAGCTCCTGGTCGAGAAGCTGTCGAAGACGAAGACCAACGCGGAATTTTTGATGTCAATGAACCAGTAGAAAACAAGAATCAAACCATTAGTCGTAAGCTGTAAGTCGTAAGTTTTAAGTGTTAAAAAAATTCAAATCTTTTACTTACAGCTTACTACTTATGACTTACAACTAAAAAAGGGGGTAAGCGTGAAAGATAAGACACATCCGGAATACAAAGAGACGACGATCGCGTGCGTGTGCGGAGAGGTAATACATACGCGCTCGACGAAGCAGAACATCCATGTCGATATCTGCTCGAAGTGCCACCCGTTCTTTACAGGTAAGCAAAAGCTTGTAGACTCAGCAGGCAGGGTGGAGAAGTTCGCCAAGCGTTATGCCGGCAAAGTGAAGGCGAAGGCCGCTGAACAGGCCGATCAGCCTAAGGTAGAGAAGAAGACGGAGCCGGGAAACGCCGGATAATACGATGTTCGAAAAGATATTGGAAGAGAAGAGACGCCGGTGCGATAAGCTCCATGAGCTTCTAGCGGACCCGAAGGTCATAGCCAATACATCGGAATACCAGGGCTATGCCAGGGAGCTTGCAAGCCTAACTCCCTTAATAAACGAGTATAATGACTACCTGAAACTTAAACTCGACGTCAAAGACCTGGACAAGGTGCTCGGCGAAAAGACGCACGGCCACGACAAGGATTTCCTTGTGCTCGCGGAAGAGGAGAGGTATAAACTGGCGAAGGAGCTTGAAGAATCCGGTAGTCGGCTGGAAGAGTTGTTGCTGGAGAAGGAATCCGGCGCCGACCGCGGTATAATAATGGAGATAAGGGCAGGCACAGGCGGCCAGGAAGCAAGTCTGTTTGCAGCGGATCTATTGAGGATGTACTCAAAATACGCGGTGAGAAAGGGATGGAAAGTAGAGCTGATAGATTCGAGCACTACCGAAAAAGGCGGGTATAAAGAAGTCATATTCTCGATCTCCGGCAAAGGAGTGTACGGCGCGCTTAAATTCGAGAGCGGCACACACAGGGTTCAGCGTGTGCCGGAGACTGAGGCGAGCGGAAGGGTACATACATCGGCTTCGACGGTATGCGTGCTGCCGGAGGCAGAAGATGTAGAGGTGGAGATAAGACCCGAGGACTTAAGGATCGATGTTTTCAGGTCCGGAGGCGCGGGCGGCCAGGGTGTTAACAGGACGGATTCCGCAGTGCGGCTCACGCATATACCGACGGGTATAGTAGTAACGTGCCAGGACGAACGTTCCCAATTGAAGAACAAGTCCAAGGCCATGAGGGTCCTGCGCGCGCGGCTTTTAGACGTGAAAGAGACCGAGCATAATAGTAAGATATCCCAGTCAAGAAAGTCTCAGGTGGGCAGCGGAGACCGCTCGGAAAAGATACGCACTTATAATTACCCTGACAGGCGGATCACCGACCACAGGATAGGGTTGACCGTCCATAATCTCGAGGATGTGCTGGAGGGCGATCTGGACGAAATAACTGCCGCGCTGAAAATGGAAGAGAGAAAATTAAGGCTGAGAGCTGCCGTATGACCCAGCCCATTCCGTGAATGGTGATGGGTCGGGAAGAATAGGCTGGGTAAAATGATAGAGCCATATACACCGGTGCAGTACATAATGGGGAAGACGGACTTCTGCGGCCTCGACCTGGTCGTTAACGAAGACGTGCTAATACCGCGTCCTGAGACAGAATTACTTGTCGCGACTGTCGCGGAAGAAGCCAGGAGACGGCTGCCGGAATCAGGATCTTTGAGGATCCTCGACCTGTGTACAGGCTCAGGCAATATAGCAATTGCGTTGACAAAGTCAGTCCCTGAATGTAAAATAGTCGCTTCCGATATATCTGCAGCGGCATTGAGCATAGCGCGCCGAAACACCGAAAAACATGGCGTTGCCCATCGGATCGATCTTGTGGAAAGCGACCTGTTCGGGTCTGTAAGCGGCAGGTTTGACATAGTAGTTTCCAACCCGCCTTATATCGCGGAATACGAGTTTGCCGCGCTCCCTAAGGACGTGTTAAAAGAGCCGCGACTGGCCCTGAACGGGGGCGCAGACGGGCTGGATTTTTATCGAAGGATATTCAGGGACCTTTCTGGTTTTATGAAAAAGGGCGGTTTTGCTGCGTTCGAGATAGGGTTTGGGCAATCCGCGTATGTGAAAAAGATTGTTGAGGAGACGAAGGCGTATAAGGTCTCCTCTGTGGTGAAAGACTGGAACGGTATAGATAGGATAGTGGTGGCTAATGGATAAGCTGTTGGTGGAAGGCGGCCGTAAATTGCAGGGCTCGGTAGAGATAAGCGGAGCGAAGAACGCCTGCCTTCCGATACTCGCGGCAGCGCTTCTCTCCGACGAGAGATCCGTTATCAGTAATATCCCCGCGCTGAAGGATATGTCGACCATGCTAAGGATCATGAAGAATCTCGGCGTGAAGGTCCAGCAGGACGGCTCCCGGATAACGATCGAGCCGAAAGGATACAAGAAGTACAGCGCGCCTTATGATCTGGTAAGCACTATGCGCGCGTCTGTATGCGTTCTCGGGCCGCTCTTAGCCAAGCAGAAGATGGCCGAGGTCTCTTTTCCGGGTGGATGCGTCATAGGCCCAAGGCCTATCGATCTGCATTTGAAAGGACTAAGGGCGCTCGGCGCCGACATAAAAGTTGAGAAGGGGTATATTATCGCCGACGGGAGGAAGATGAGCGGAGGCAGCGTATACCTCGGAGGGCATTTCGGGTCAAGCGTTCTGGCTACAGCAAACGTAATGATGGCCGCGACGCTAATTAAGGGCGTGACCGTGATCGAGAACGCGGCGTGCGAGCCGGAAGTGGTGGACCTGGCCGCATTCCTGATAAAGATGGGCGCCAGGATAAAAGGGCACTCCACGCACAGGATAATAATTGAAGGCGTCAAGAGACTGCATGGGGCCGAACACTCAGTAATCTCCGACAGGATCGAAGCCGGTACTTATATAATAGCCGCCGCGATAACGAAAGGCGACATAACCGTCAAAAACGCCAAGTTTGAGCATCTCGTAGCTGTGGCGGATAAGTTGATAGAGGCGGGTCTCGAGATCAGGAAAGTGCCGAGCGGCATCAGGGCAAGATATGTCAGGAAACTGAAGCCGCTCGACGTAACGACGCTCGCTTATCCGGGTTTTCCGACGGACATGCAGGCGCAGTTCATGAGCCTTATGTCGGTTACCGAAGGGATAAGCGTCATAACCGAAAAGATTTATCCCGACAGGTTCATCCATGTCAGCGAGCTCGGCAGGATGGGAGCCGAAATAATATTAGAGGGCCCGAGCGCGATAGTCAAAGGCGTCAAACATCTGAGCGGCGCCCCGGTCATGGCGTCCGACTTAAGGGCGTCGGCCGCGCTTGTACTCGCGGGCCTCGTAGCTAAGGACAGGACCGAGATCCACAGGATCTACCACCTCGACAGAGGTTATGAGAACTTGGAAGAGAAGTTGAACAGTTTAGGCGCGAAGGTGTGGAGAGAGAAGGAAAGATAAGTATAATGTATAAGGTGTAATGCTGGTGTAATGCGTCTATGTGTAATGGAAAAAAGTCATGAATATTTTTATTACACATTACACATTTAACGTTACACAAAACTCGGATAAAAGGGGGTACAATGCCAGCAGTCATCAGGCTCAAAAGAGGCGGTTCGCCGAAGAAACCGTCTCATCGTATCGTAGTCGTGGATAAGCGCAGGGCAAGAGATTCAAAGACCATAGAGATCCTCGGATTCTATGACCCGAAGACCAATCCAGCTAATGTCAAGGTTAAGAAGGAACGGGCGGAATACTGGCTTGGCGTCGGGGCGGTTCCGTCCGCCATCGTAAGGACGCTGTTGAAGAAGCAGGGGATCAAGGCGTAGTTTCAGGCCGTCAGCTGTCAGCCGTCAGCGCCGAAAGCTGAAAAGTCGAAAGCTTATTATGCGCATAGACATTCTGACGCTATTTCCCAAGATGTTCGAGAACGTCCTGGGCGAATCTATAATAAAGCGGGCCCGGGCTAAGGGGTTGGTGAAGATAGAGGTCTACAATCTCCGGGACTGGACATCCGACCGGCACAAGACAGCGGACGACAAGCCTTTCGGCGGCGGGCCGGGCATGGTGATGAAGATCGAGCCCGTATACCTGGCTCTCAAAGAACTGAAAAGAGGTAATCCCTCTGCCGCTCCTATTCGTCGCGGCGGCGGGATGAAATTTTCTGTAGAAAATTTCAGAGGCCACGGGCCAAGGGTAATACTGCTGACACCGCAGGGAAGGAAGCTTGATCAAAGAATAGCCAAGGAATTGGCCAGGGAAAAGCGCCTGATCCTCATATGCGGACATTACGAAGGAGTTGACGAACGTATCAGGGAACTTGCGGATGACGAGATATCGATAGGCGATTACGTCCTGACGTGCGGGGAGATCCCAGCAATGGTGCTGGTCGATTGCGTGACGAGACTGATACCCGGTGTGCTGGGAGACGACGAGTCGATAACCGATGAATCTTTTGAGGGCGGGCTGCTGGAATATCCTCAATATACAAGGCCCGCTGAATATAAGGCAATGAAGGTCCCCGCAACTCTCATGAGCGGCGACCATAAAGCGATAGAGGAGTGGCGGAAGACGCAGGCTTTTAAGAGAACGGCGCGCAGGAGGCCGGATCTTTTGGCGGGCAAAGACAAAAGCATATAAAATTAACTAACAAATTTCAAAGGAGAAAAATATGAAGAATTACCTAGACCTGGTGGAATCGAAACAGTTAAAGAAAGACACCCCCCAATTCAACGTCGGCGATACGGTAGACGTCCAGATAAAAATAGTCGAGGAAGGCAAGTCGCGCATCCAGACTTTCGAAGGCGTGGTGATCGCGCGTGCGGGGTCGGGCCTGCGCGAGACGTTTACAGTCAGAAAGATATCGTATGGAGAAGGCGTTGAAATTGTATTCCCGCTCCATTCGCCGTCGATCGATAAGATAAAGGTCATGAAAAAAGGCGATGTTAGAAGGGCCAAGTTATATTACCTGAAACGGAAAGTCGGGAAAGAGACCAGAGTTGACGAGAAGATCGAACACTCTCAGACGGGCCCGGAAGCTGCTCCTGCACGAGAAGAGGCTAAGTAGCCTCGGTTACAAGACAATAGCGGGCGTCGATGAAGCGGGCCGCGGCCCTCTTGCCGGACCGGTTGTCGCCGGCGCTGTAATATTAAAAGACGCCTGTTTTAAAGAGCGGGTCGACGACTCAAAGAAGCTCTCCGCGAAGTTGAGAGAGAAAGCTTATGCGGAGATAATGGACAAATGCGCCGTCGGAATAGGTGTGGTAGACGAAAAGATCATAGACCTCCTGAATATCTATCGCGCCACAATAAGGGCGATGGACCTGGCCATAGCGAACCTCAATGTAGTGCCTGATTATATAATAGTCGACGGAAGGGTCAAGTTGGTGACCAGGTGTCCCCTGAAGTGTATTGTCGGGGGAGACGCGCTTAGTCTTTCTATAGCCGCGGCTTCTATCATAGCGAAGGTCACGCGCGACAGGATGATGCTGGAGTACGATAAGACATTCCCGCAATACGGATTTGCCCGCCACAAAGGCTACGGTACCAAGTTCCATAAGGAGGCCCTGAAAAAACACGGCCCTTCACCGATCCACCGCTTCAGTTTCCGCCCCGTTAAAGACCTGATGGTATAAATTTTCTCGGCCAATTTTTGTTGACCCCATGAGCCCTTTATATTAGAATAAACCTGATATTGCTCATAATAAAGAGACTATTACAACCTGTGAAGGCAGACCTGGAGTAGCCGGACCGGCTGAAAGGAAAGCTGAGATATGTATATAGATAAGACATTGCGCGAATATCTGAACGACCTGGCGGCGAAGAAGCCGGCGCCGGGGGGAGGGAGCGCCGCGGCCCTCAGCGCGTCGATAGGAGCCGGCTTAATGTCGATGGTAGCTAATTACACGGTAGGAAATCCGAAATATAGGGACAGCGACGAAAAGATTGCTCCTCTCCTGGCGAAGATCGAGAAGCTCAGGGATGAGCTTGAAGACCTGATAGATAAGGACGTTGAGGCGTACAACAAGCTGTCGAAGGGTATGAAGGTACGCGGTAAGAACCCTGCGGGGCATGACGAGCTATATAAAGAGTCAGTCAAGGCGCCGTTCGAGATATGTAAGCTATCGTTCGAGTGCCTTAAGATGTGCCCGGACCTCGCGCGCTATGGCAATCCGAACCTTATAACAGATACCGCGATCGCGGCTATTCTGCTCGAAGGCGCTTTCTTCTCGGCTAAGTTCAACGCCTTTATCAATTTGAAGAACGTAAAGGACATGAAGTTCATAGAGATGGTCGCTGGAACGTTATCTCCGCTAGAAAATGAAGCCCCGAAATTGAAAGAAGATATACTGGAAATGTGCGAGGATGTAATTTCAAAATAAAGAGGATGAGATGGCGGCGAAACTTTTAGAAGGTAGGGTGATCGCTGAAGGGTTGAAACAGTCCGTTAAAAATGAAGTCGAGGCGCTCAAAACAAGACATGGAAGCTCGCCCAGGCTCGCGGCCCTGCAGATAGGCGAGAACGCGTCTTCGGCCGTATATGTAAAGGCGCAGAAGAAAGTAGCCGAGACTCTCGGCATTGAATATGAATTGAAGGTCATGCCGGACAACATTTCACAAGCCGAGGCGGAGAAAGCGGTTTTAGGCCTTAACAACGACAAAGACGTTACATCGTTGATATTGCAGCTTCCGGCCCCGAAAGGTATCGACGCCAAAAAACTTTCTGTAATGATATCGCCCAATAAAGACGCGGAGGGAATGCACCCTCAGAATCTCGGAAAAATATTGCTCGGGAATTATAAGATCGGGCCGTGCACGGCAATGGCCGTAATGGAGCTATTGGAATCTACAAAGGTTAACTTGTACGGGAAAGAGGCAGTCATAATTGGCCATTCGGAGATAGTGGGTAAGCCGCTCGCGCTTATGCTCCTCAATAAATTCGCCACGACTACAGTTTGCCATATCGCTACAGGAGAACGAGGGCTTCTGCCTGACCACGTGAAGCGCGCTGAAATATTGATAGTAGCTGTCGGGAAAGCCGGCATTGTAAAGGGCGATTGGGTAAAAGAAGGCGCAATTGTCATAGATGTGGGCATAAACCGCATCGGCGATAAGATAGTCGGCGACGTCGAGTTCGAGACCGCGTCGCAGAGAGCTTCGTATATTACGCCTGTTCCGGGAGGTGTGGGGCCGATCACGACGACTATATTGATGAGGAATACGGTCGAGTTGTTTAAAAAACAGGCGGATACGAAATGACGTTCTGCGAAAAGATAAAACAAGGGAAATTTGTCACGACGAGCGAGATAGGCCCGCCGAAGGGAGTCGACATAAAGGAGATGCTCGAAGACGCCGACCTCATCAAAGGCAGGGTCGATGCCATAAACGTCACAGACCTGCAGAGTTCAGTCATGCGTCTTGGGTCGCTGGCCGTCTGCCGGTTGCTGAAAGAACGGGGACATGAGCCGATACTTCAGGTGACATGCCGCGACAGGAACAGGCTTGCGCTTCAATCGGACATTTTGTCTGCTTACGTTCTCGGCATAGAGAATGTCCTAGCGCTGACCGGGGATTATCCGAGTCTCGGCGACCATCCTGAGGCGAAGCCTGTATTTGATCTTGGGTCGGTCGAGCTTCTCGGCGCGATAAGGACTTTGCAGCAGGGCAAAGACATGAAGGGCAACGCGCTCAAAGGCTCCCCGAAATTTTGCGTTGGCGCTGTTGTCAATCCCGGAGCCGATCCTCTAGAGCCGGAGATCATAAAGATGGAGAAGAAAGTCGCCGCCGGCGCGGAATTTTTCCAGACGCAGGCGGTTTACGACATTGCGCTTTTTAAAAAATTTCTCGAAAGCGCGAAACATATCAAGGTGCCTATACTGGCCGGTATAGTGTTATTGAAATCGGCCGGCATGGCACGATATATGAACAAAAACGTTGCAGGCGTCTTTGTTCCGGATAGCCTGATCAAAGAGATGGAAGAGACAAAAGACAAAGCGGCCAAGTCGATAGAGATATCGGCGCGCCTTATAAAAGAATTGAAACCCCTGTGTCAGGGGATACATATTATGCCCATAGGTTGGGATAAAAAAGTCCCGCAAGTGTTGGATGCTGCAGGGTTATAAAGAGGGGGAAAGGATGTCAAAAGTGTCTACACAAATTACGATAAAGAAGGTTTGCGCCTTGATGGTCAACGGAGCGAAGAAGGTCCTCGGAGAGGCAGACGCGCTTTTAAGCAAAACGATAAAAGATAAAGGAGCGGACAGCAAGATAGCGTTCCCGGAGACGGCATTCTATCTTCCGCTTGCGCATGCCCTGTTGGGCCTCGAGACACGGACGCTTGCGGACGCCGAAACGATCCTAATTACCGCAAAGACTTTAGTGATAAAGGAAGTTCCGGCTGAAGACGCCTGGAGCAGTTTTTTAAAAGACAGCCTCAACGCCGGCGTCGCGACTATACTGGCCGAAGAAGTTATATGCGCAGCGAGATATTTGAATGGAGAAGAGCCGCAGGCTGATTGTCCCGGATTCTTCCCGGATACACTTTTGAGAAGCCTCGGCATACAGCTGGTCGATGGCAGGATTTCAGGGATTGGCGTTATTCTCGGGAAAGCGCCTGATGCGAAGACAGCGGTCGATATAGTAAGGGACTTGCAGAAACGGAACATACTTACGCTTGTCGGCGGTAACGTGGACGGGGTTAGCATCGTGGATCAGCTTAAGGAAGGCGGGGCGCATATGGGGCTCGAATCCTATGTGGTGCCTTTCGGAAGGGATACGATATCCGTTGTCTATGTCCTCAACTTCGCGATAAGGGCGGCGCTTACATTCGGCGGGATCAAGGCCGGGAACACAAAAGCATGCGCCGATTACGTTAAGGACAGGGTGCCGGCATTTGTCATGCTATTAGGCGGAGTCGATGAGGTGAAGGCCGCTACGGGCGCGGGAGCGCTTGCGGCAGGAGTGCCGATAATAACGGACCTCGATCTTCCTGAAGTAAGGGTGCCCGGTGTCTGCGCGCACGAAGAGTGCCTGATAAAGGAATCGGATTACAAGAAGATAGTGCAGAAATGTATAGAGACGCGCGGCATAAGAGTGAAGGTCTCTCAAATTCCGGTGCCGGTCCCGTTTTCAGCGGCGTTTGAAGGCGAGCGGGTGAGGAAGGCCGACATGTTCGTCCAGTTCGGCGGCAAATATTCAACAGCCTTCGAATATCTCAAGATGCGCAGGATGGACGAGATCGAAGACGGCAAGATCGAGGTGGTGGGGCCGGAGATAACTTCCATGAAGGAAGGCGAAAGTTACCCGCTCGGCATATTCGTCGAGGTTGCCGGACGGAAGATGGTCCAGGACTTTGAGCCTATCCTGGAGCGCCAGATACACAGGTTTCTGAATTACGCTATGGGTATATTTCATATGGGCCAGCGCGATATGAACTGGATGAGGATCTCCAAGGACGCCCATAAGGCGGGATTCAAGATCAGGCATTTTGGCGACATCATCGCGTCAAAACTCCATGACGAATATGGCGCCATCGTTGATAAAGTCCAGGTAACGGTTTATACAAAAGAGGACGATGTTAAGTCGCTGATGCCGGAGGCGAAAAAATCTTTCGACGCCAGGGATGAGCGGCTTGCGGGAATGACGGATGAATCCGTCGACACGTTCTACAGCTGTACGCTCTGCCAGAGTTTCGCGCCGGACCACGTCTGCGTTGTAAGTCCAGAGAGGCTTGGCCTGTGCGGCGCGTATTCGTGGCTGGACGCGAAGGCCGCGCATGAGATCACGCCGACAGGCGGAAACCAGCCCATCAAGAAGGGAAAGACCGTCGATCTTTCGAAAGGCATTTGGCAGGGTATAAATGAGTTCGTTACTGATAAGTCGCATCAGCACATATCCGAGATGGCCGTATATTCACTGATGGAATCGCCTATGACGTCGTGCGGTTGTTTCGAGTGCATTGTAGCGATAGTGCCTGAGGCTAACGGTGTCATGGTCGTCAACAGGGAATACACGGGCGAGACGCCTGCAGGAATGAAGTTCACTACTCTTGCCAGCTCAGTCGGCGGCGGCAACCAGACTCCCGGGTTCCTCGGGGTCGGACGCCTGTATGTAGTGAGCAAGAAATTTATTTCAGCGGATGGCGGATTGAAGAGGGTCGTGTGGATGCCTAAGGAGCTGAAAGAGGCGCTAGCCGATAGGCTTAAAATTCGCGCCAAAGAGGAAGGCGTGCCGGACCTGTTCGACAAGATAGCGGATGAGACTATCGCGACAGATGCGGCAGCCCTTTTGGTGTACCTCGAGAAGGTCAAGCATCCGGCACTCACCATGCCGCCGCTGGTTTAAAGATGGAGATCTTAGGCATAGCGCTGATAGTTATTTTTGTCTTTGTCCTCGTCGCGTTCTTTCTCTTCAATATTGAAAAGATGAAATACGCGAAGTCGATATCGTTATTCGGCTTAACCCTGGAGATCGCGGATAAATATTTCGAGGAGAACGAAAAGAGAAAACCGCGGAAAGCCGGCAGGGCGCTCGGCAGGACCGTATCAAAGAGCGGTTTGATCCGGATAGTCTCTCCCAGGCCCGGCGAATATGTGGACAGAAGGCCGCTCGTCGAGGGCACAGCCAAGGCTTCCGGGGTAACTATCTGGACGGTGGTGCGGTCGAAGACTACAGGGGATTATTGGGTACAGCCCAAGGCGAGAACCAAGGCCGGAGGCGATTGGGGGTCGCTTATTTTTGTGGGAAGGCCGGGGAATAAGGACGTGGGAAGACGGTATGAAATAATGGCTGTCGGAAATCCTGCGGTCGGCCTTAAAGAGGGCGACGTCCTCGACACATGGCCTGAAGCTGAGTATATTTCACAGATGATAGAGGTTGTGAGGAGATAGGCAGGAGGGATAATGGCGTTATCAGGGTTGGATATTTATAAACAGCTTCCGAAGACAAATTGCAAAGAGTGCGGATTCGCGACGTGCCTGGCATTTGCGATGGCGCTTGCCCAGAAGAAGGTGTCGCTCGATAAGTGCCCGCACGTGACAGCTGCGGCGCGCTTGTTGCTTGAAAGCGCGAGTCAGCCTCCCATGAAGCTTGTCACTATCGGTACCGGCGGCAGCAAGATCGAGATAGGCAACGAAACGGTCATGTATCGCCACGAGCAGAAATTTTTCCACCCGGCTGCTATAGGTTTCCTGGCGGAGGATACGTTAAGCGATGATGAACTCGCGAAGAAAGTCGCCGAGATAGACAAGCTAAAATTCGAAAGGGTCGGCCAGCAGATAGGCGTAGATCTCATATGCGTAAAGGCCTCATCCGGCAATAAGGACCGCTTTGCCGCGGTCGTAAAAAAGGTTGTGTCCCAATCCGGTCTCAATATTGCGCTCTTTGCCGATGCCGCTTCGACCGGGGAAGCTTTGAAGGTATGCAAAGAAAAGCGGCCGCTTATCATATGCGACGAGCCCTCATCCATCGATGATTTCATTAAATTATCCAAAGATAACAGTTTGCCGCTCGCGGTAAGCGCGAAGAGCCTTGATGAAGCGGCGCAATTGACCGACAGGGCGAAGAACGCCGGCGTCGGCGAGATTGTGATAAACCTTGAATGCAGGTCGATAGCGAAACGCATACAGGATTTTACTTTTGCCAGGAGGAGCGCTTTAAGGAAGAACTTTAGGCCCCTCGGATACCCGGTAATAGCATTTACTGATTCCGACGATCCCGACCTGGAGCTTGCAGAGGCGATATCATACGTCGTGAAGTATGCCGGCATCGTGATCGTAAAGAATACTGACAAAGATTATATCTTTCCCTTACTTGTCGCCAGACAGGATATTTACCAGGACCCGCAGAAGCCGGTGCAGGTAGAGCCTAAGATATACGAGATAGGCAAAGTCTCCAAGAGTTCGCCGGTGCTGGTCACTACCAACTTCTCCATAACATATTTTACAGTTGCCGGAGAAGTGGAGGCCAGCAAGATACCCTCCTACCTAATTGCCTGCGACGCCGAGGGCATGTCCGTCCTGACGGCCTGGGCGGCGGAGAAGTTTACCGCGGAGAAGATCGCGGATACATTAAAAACCGGCGGTATCGCTGATATTGTCGCGCACCGAAAGGTCGTGATTCCCGGGTATGTCTCGGTATTAAGCGGTAAGCTTGAAGAGGTATCCGGCTGGAAAGTATCTGTCGGCCCAAAAGAAGCTTCGGGCATAACAAATTTTTTGAGGAGCCTGAAATAATTGCAGGAATTCAACGTCACGTTCAAGCCGCAGGGTAGGTCGGTCCGGGTCGCGAGAGGCTCTGATATCTTGAGCGCGGCCATAAAATGCGGTATATTGCTGAACGCGGCCTGCGGAGGCGAGGGCCTTTGCGGGAAATGCCGCGTCGTCATAGAGAAAGGCAAGTTCAAGGCCGATTCATCGCGCTTCATAAGCGAGGCGGAGCGCGAGAAGGGTGCGGCGCTGGCGTGCCAGACTATCATCGAGAGCGACATTGAAGTGCTCATTCCCAAGGAGTCGATCGGGCTTCATGAGAACTTAAGCCATGACGCTGAGGAGTTTACAAAAGGAGAGACGTTAAAACAGGAAGCGATTTACAAGTTCTCTCCATTGGTCCGAAAGGTGTATCTGGAACTTCCGAAGCCGACGGCCGATGACAATTTAAGCGACCTTGACAGGATAGTCAGGGACCTTGAAACGAAGATCGAACATATCCGCATTCAGGCTAAACTCACAAGCGTGACACATCTCGGGGACGTGCTGCGCGAAAGCGATTTTAAGGTTACCGCGAGCCTCGCTTATATTGACGGCGCCCTGGAGATATTGGCCATAGAACCGGGCGATACATCTAAAAATAACTTCGGCCTCGCGTTCGACATAGGGACCACTACGGTCGCCGGCCAGCTTGTCGACCTGAATACGAAAGATATTCTCGGGACCAGGATAGCTTTCAATAAACAATCCGCGTTCGGGAGCGATGTCATAACGAGGATCATCTACGCGTCCGAGCCAGGCGGCCTCGCGCAACTTTGCGGCGCAGTTCTGGATAATATCAATGAGATGATAGATGATCTTACCTGCGAGCACAAGGTAGGCCTTGGCGATATTTCATGTATTACTTTTGCCGGGAACATGACTATGATGCACCTTTTATTGAAGATAGACCCATCGAACATACGGAAAGCTCCTTACGTGCCGACAACGACATCGTTCTCCTCAATGCACGCGTCCGAGGTCGGCGTGGATATCAACCCCAAAGGGATGGCAGCGTTTCTGCCGGGGGTCAGCACCTATGTGGGCGGCGATATAGTAGCAGGCGTGCTTGCCTGTGGATTGGCCCAACAGGATGATATGACGTTATTAGCCGACATCGGAACGAACGGCGAGATAGTCCTCGGTAATAAGGAATGGATGATAGGCGCGGCCGCGAGCGCGGGGCCTGCTTTTGAGGGCAGCGGCTTAAGCCACGGCATGAAGGCAGTAAAAGGCGCCGCGCAAAAGGTCGATATAGACGAGGCCCTTAACGTTAAAGTCGGAACGATCGGCGGAGCGAAACCCAAGGGTATATGCGGTTCAGGCTACATCGATCTCCTGTGCCGGATGCTGAAACGCAAGGTCATCGGGAAGGACGGGAAGATCAGGCGCGATATAAAGTCAAATCGTGTCAGGAAGGGCGAGACCACTTATGAATTCGTCGTCGCGTTCGCGAGCGAGACGGATATAGGCAGGGATATCGTCATAACAGAAGACGACATAGAAAATTTGAAAAGGTCCAAAGGGGCCATATACAGCGCCATAATTACGCTGCTGAACAAGGTAGAAAAAGATATCGGCGAGGTCAGGAAGATTTACATTGCCGGAGGTTTCGGCAATTACCTCAATATAGAGAATTCAGTATATATAGGCCTCTTCCCCGATATCGACCGGAGCGTTTATCAATTTATCGGGAACTCGTCCCTTGCCGGCGCCAGGATGTCGCTTGAGTCTCATGAGGCATTCTTAAGGGCCCATGAGATTTGTAAGAATATCACTTATATCGACTTAAGCTCGGAACCCAATTACATGGACGAATATGTCGCGTCGTTATTCTTTCCGCATACGGACATAGGGAGGTTCCCATCAATACGGTGATCGCTGTCAATGGAAAAGGCGGGACAGGAAAGACTACTATATCCGCGTTATTTATCGACGCGCTTATATCGCAAAAGAAGGGCGCGCTTCTTGCCATAGACGCGGACCCGAATTCATGTCTGGCGGACTCGCTCGGGATAAATAGCCCTCAGACGATAGTAGGTATTTGCGAGGAGGTTTCCAGGAACATGGACAAGATACCTTCCGGCATGACCAAAGACCGTTTTATAGAGATGAAGGTCCAGGAGGCGCTCGTCGAAAATAGGGATTTTGACATGCTCGTGATGGGCCGTCCGGAGGGGCCGGGATGTTATTGTTACGTAAACAGCCTTCTGAGAAATATAATCGACAAAATAAGCTCCAATTATGATTTCGTTGTAATAGATAATGCGGCAGGCATGGAGCATATATCGAGGCGAACTATGAGAGGGATGAGCTCGCTCGTCGTGGTCAGCGACTATTCGATAGCCGGCGTCAGGTCGGCGAAAAAGATATATGACCTGGCAAAGGAACTCGGCATAAAGATCGGGAACGCTTTCCTGGTGATAAATAAGGTCGCGGGACCTATCGAGAATATAGCCGATGAGATCAAGGCGACGGGCCTGGCCGTAGCGGGCACAGTGCCGCATGAACAGGCCCTGATAGATTGGAATATCTCTAACCGGCCGGTGTTCGAATTGGACAGCGCGGCGGTTAAAAATACGATAACGGGAATATTGAGAAAAATAACAGAGGTTAAAAATGCCGATAGAATTACTGAAGGAAAAATATAGCGGCGCGATAAATGTCGTGAGCGTCGGAACGGGACCCAAGGCCATAAAAATCGGGGGAGAGACAAGCCTGCCGTTCCTGTTCGAGGAAGGCGATACTCCGAATGCGCCTGTGATAGCTTTTGAGATACTCGATTGCGAGCCATCAGACTGGCCCGACCAGCTTAAAGAGCCGTTCGGCGATTCCGTGAAGGATCCGGCGGCGTGGGCCAAAAAGTGCGTTGAAGATTTTGGGGCAAGGGCCTTATGCGTCAGGCTGCAGAGCGTCCATCCGGATTGCGGAAATGTTTCTCCGGACAAGGCCGTTTCTGTGCTGAAATCGATAGCGTCCGCTGTAAAAGTGCCGCTCATCGTGGTCGGCTGCGGGGACGATGAGTTGGACAACGACCTCCTGCCTAAGGCTAGCCAGGCTATGAAAGGCGAAAATGTTCTGCTCGGAGCCGCAACACAGAACAACTATAAGACGCTCGCCGCGACGACGCTGGCCGACGGCCATTCAATAATCGCCGAATCGCCTATAGATATAAATATCGCCAAGCAGGTGAATATATTGATAAGCGACATGGGACTCGATCCCTCTAAGATCGTCATGCATCCGACCACTACATCCCTGGGGTACGGGATGGAATACGTATATTCCATAATGGAGCGCGCGCGGCTTGCCGCGTTCATCGGCGACAAGATGCTCTCGATGCCGTTCATACTTTTTGTCGGCCAGGAGACATGGAGGATCAAAGAAGCGAAAGAATCCGGGTTACGGCAGGGCGTGAACTGGGAAGCGGCCACCGCCGTATCGATGATCCAGGCAGGCGCTGACCTGATAGTGCTGCGCCATCCGGAAGCGGCAAAAGCGGTTGGAAAATATATAGACGTTCTGATGAAAAAATAATGATGAGCGGGGGATCCAATGATAGTGATCGGCGAACTTATAAACGGCATGTACAAGGATGTAGGAAAGGCGATCATCAATAAAGAGGGCGACGTCATACAGCATCTGGCGCTCGACCAGGTCAAGGCAGGCGCGACAGTCCTGGACGTCAATACCGGCCCGTATTCGAAGAATCCGAAAGACGATATGAGATGGCTCGTGGAATCGATCCAGAAGGTCACGGACGTTTCTTTGTCGCTCGATTCGACAAAAGCCGATGTGATAGAAGAGGGGTTGAGGCTGGCCAAAAGGCGCGCTATAATAAATTCTACTAATGCCGACGAAGAGAAGATGAGTATCGTATTCGGCCTTGCAAAGAAATATAATACTCAGGTCATAGGACTTACGATGGATAAAACGGGGGTCCCCAATACCAAGGAGAAAAGGCTTGAGCTCGCCGCGACCATCGTAGCGAAAGCCATGGAGTGCGGGATGAATACTGAAGACATCTATCTCGATCCGATAGTTTTGCCGGTCAACGTGGCGCAAACGCAAGGGCTCGAGGTCCTGGAGTCTATCAGGGAATTCGCTCATCTCTCGGATCCCGCGCCGCAGGCGGTCATCGGGCTGTCTAACGTATCGCAGAGCACAAAATTCCGCAGCCTCATAAACCGGACGTTCCTTACGATGGCGATCGCGAACGGCCTCACGGCTGCTATACTTGACCCGCTCGATACGGAACTTATGGACGCGATGATAACGGCGGAACTTGTTCTGAATAAGAATATCTACTGCGACTCGTTCCTCGATGCGTATAGGAAACAGTAAAATTTTTCGACACAGCCGAATGTGCTGTGTCGAGTGGTTCGCTCAGGACGCGTAATTTTCAGCCATGTGAAAATTACGCTCGGTAAAATTTCTCGTAC